>CAZBFZ010000135.1:0-2266 GCA_964491245.1 uncultured Methanosarcinales archaeon | reverse complement strand
ATTCTTTTGCCGCGAAAGGAAAAGCAGTCCAGGTTGTGCAATACGGCGAGATGGCAAGCGTTGCTGCTGCAAAGCTGCTTGGTGCAGAAGCTCTGGTCATGGACGAGCGAATCACCCGCGAACTCATTGAGCACCCAAAGCACCTCGCCGAGCTCATGGAAAGGAGGCTCCACACAACCGTTATAGTCAACGACGAAAGCGTCTCGCTCCTGCAGCGGTACGTCTCTAAAACGAAGATACTGAGGTCTGTTGAGTTGGTCACAGTTGCGTTTGAATTTGGCTTGCTTGACAGGTACATAGCTGCTGGCGAGGAACAGGCAATCCCGGACGTCAAGAAAAAGCTCCTGGAAAGCGTACTCTGGGGGTTAAAGATGAACGGATGTGCTGTCTCAGGGAAGGAGATAGAACAGGTTCTCAAAATAGTCAGCCGTTCCTGATAATCTTAGCCACGAAAAACCCTTCAGTGTTGTTGTCCTGCGGCCAAATCCTCAGGCACTTCCTTACTTCGCTGCCGTAACTGCTTTTTTCGAAGTTAAGGATTGGGCTGCTGCGGTTTATTTCCAGTTTAATCTCTTCCAATGTTGCTGATTCAGGATATTTCTGCAGCAAATAATCAACAACGCCCTCGTTCTCTTCAGGCTCAACAGAGCAGGTTGAGTAAACAAGAGTTCCGCCTGGCTTCAGCAGCGAAAAGCCGGTATCGATTAGCGTTTTCTGCTGCCCAGCCAGGCGCTTGACCATGAGCGGGTTCCAGACTCTCAGAGTTTCAGGGCTTTTTCTTATCGTGCCGGTGCCTGAGCAGGGCGCGTCAACAAGTATTTTGTCGAATTTTGTTCCAAGGCGGTGAAGCTGCTGGCCCCTTGCCTGGCTCTCAACAACATTCATTGCGCCAACACGCTGCAGGTTTATGCCTAGCGGCTTCATCCTGTCGCCAGAGATGTCATTAGCAACAATAATGCCTTTGTTTTTCATCATCGCTGCCATCTGCGTTGTCTTTGAGCCAGGACTGGCGCACATGTCCAGCACAATTTCCCCTGGTTGCGGGTTCAGCACGACTGCTGGAATCATGGAAGCTGCCTCCTGGACATAGAAGTAGCCAAGCGTGTGCTCTACAAGGTTGCCAAAGTCAGTCCTGCTGCCTTTCACCCAAAAGCCCTCCCTGCACCACGGAACCTGGTAAAGTGAGAAGCCCTGCTGCTGAAGACGATGCTTTAGTTCGGCAACTGCGATTTTTAATGTGTTGACGCGGACACTCTTGTTCAGGTAAGAAAGCGAGTGCTGCAGGAAGCGCTCGTACTCCTCGTCGCTGCCGAGGAGCTGCCTGTAGCGCTGCTCAAACTCCTCCTTGACGGTGGCGCGGGCCTTTCCGGCATCAGGCAGCGTGGTAAGCTGCGCTAAATCGTGTTTAGGACTCATTTCAGCAGCTTCCCCATGTAAGGCCCGTCATAAGCGTATCCGAGCTTTTTGTAGTACTCCCTTGTGCCAACACCAGCAATCACAAGCATTTTATCCATGCCCTTGTCTTTTGCGATTTTCTCAGCTGCTGCCATGAGTTGCTTTCCAAATCCCCTGTGCTGCAATTTGCTGTTTGCGTCCGGTTCGTTTCCGATTGCAACTGCGGTGGCGTACACGTGCAATTCGCGGATTATTGCTGTTGTCGGCGTTATCTCATTTCTCAGCTGCCGTGACGGAAATCTGAGGCGGCAGAAACCAATCAAAGCGTCATTGACTGTGTCTTCTGCAGCAATGAAGAACTCTTTTCCACCGCTGCCCTCGTACTCCGTAATTGTTGCCTCGCTTTTGCCGCTCCAGCCTCTTCTTCCAATCTCCCTGCAGCGGATGCAGCTGCAGATTATTCCCTTCTGCTGCTGCAGCTGCAGAACGTATTGGCGCAGGTTGGTCCTGTCAATACCTGCCGAGGTAACGTAAGTCGGAATGTCGCGGTTGACTCTCATTATCCTGCACCACTTCGGAACATAGCGCTTGAATTCGGCAATTATTTCAGCTGCTTCTGCTGTTGTTATTGGGGTAAACTGGCCGCGTTCCCACTGGATGTAGAGTGGAGTTCCTTTTATAACTAGGCACGGGTAAATCTTCAGCATGTCCGGCCTGAAGTCTGGATTACTGAACAGCTCCTTCAGCCCCTCCAAGTCGCTTTCCCTACTACCGCAGTCATTTTTTTGATTGACCTTTTTCGGTAAAAAGGTCATGCTGCCCGGGAGCCCGAGCATGTAGTGCGCATTAATCTTTAATCCGAGGTCTTTCA
>CAZBFZ010000134.1:0-2286 GCA_964491245.1 uncultured Methanosarcinales archaeon | reverse complement strand
TTGTTTACGAGGACGGCACTGCAGCCATATTGCTGCACAAGTCACCGGCCATGCCCGGGCATTTGCTCGTGCTCCCAAAAGAGCACTTCACAATTATAGAGCAGACACCCGACCCAATTGTAAGGAAGCTTGCGGCACTTGCCAATAAGGCATCAGCATCGCTGCTGCAGGTACTGGGGGCGGGAGGCACTAATGCAGTCATTGAGAACGGCACAGGCGCGCAGCAGCAAGTGCCTCATCTTGCAATCAACGTAATACCAAGGGTTGATGGCGATGGCATAAACCTCCAGTGGCAGCCCAGGAAGCTGAGCGAGGAGCAGATGAGCCTTATCGAGCTGCAGCTGAAGGAGCAAACCAAAAGCCTCGGCGTTGAGCCTGAAAGGGAAGAGCCAATCAAGCTTGACGACGAGAAAGCCAGGGGAGAGGTCGTAAAGAAAAGCGACTACCTCACAAAGCAGCTAAGAAGGGTGCCGTGATGTCTTATAACCGTGATGTCTTATAACTCAGCGTATTGCAACAAAAAACAGATTACCAAAAAAGATTGTGACAATGTAAGCGAGCAGGAAACTTGGCGAGAACGGTATTCCTTCCTTTATCAGGACGACCCTTATTTTCCCTTTGCGGTATAACTCTGCAAGCTGCCGTATCTGCCTCTTTTCTATCCCGAGGTCTTTTGGGCCGCATATGCGCTTTCCGCCAACAACGACGTCCTTTGCTATCCAGTCGCCTTCAGTCAGCCTGAGCGGGCTCACGAGCCTGAGCATGCACGCTTTTTCAACTGCCTTTGCCATTATTGAAAGGTAAAGCCCGAAAAACAAGGTTGCGAGGAGCGCGACAAAGGCAAATCTGAGGGCAACATCGTTTACTGCGATGATAATGGCAAGGCCAACAGCAGACACTATGAGCAGCAGCTTTCTCAGCAGCGAATAGGACTCAAGCTGTTTCCTTGCGGCAGCTGCAAATTTTTTCCTGTTCTTCACGGCCAAAACAGTCCCGATGACGATTGCGTAAGCGACGCTTATCGCAACAAGGTTGAACAGGAACGAAACGAATTGGCTTTCAACGCCCAGGAACGGCGGCTTTGCGGTGAACGCCAGGCCAAGCACTGCACCCATGCCTATCAGCAGCTTGCTGTCGCCTCCGCCCCACTGGCCCGTGTAGAACATAAGCGCTGACAACGCAAGGGCAGCCAGTGCTCCGGCAATGCTGAAAACAAGAAAATGCCAGTCAAAGGCAACAATGGAATGCAACAGGCCCAGCCCGAGGCCTGCTACGACGAGCCCGTAATTAACCCAGTTTGGGACTTCCCTTTTTTTAACATCGTTGACTGCGGCAGCAGAGAGGAAAGCCAGGGTTATAAGCTGAACCAGAAGCGGGTATTGAAGCATGATGTTTTCCCTGAGGAAGGAGTTTTATAAGCTTTGCGGAATGCCCGGGACTAGTACTTCAGAACTTTTAAGCCTGGGACACGAACATAATCTGAATCTTTGGTCACAACAGTCTCTCCATTTGCCAGAGCGATAGCTGCAATCATAATATCCCGCAGTTCGAGAGATGCCCCCTTGGCAGATAATTCAAAATCAAGCTCCGCAGCACGCTTTGCGGCACGAACATCCAAGTATAGCACATTCACGGATGCTATAAGCGCATCTATATGTGTCTTTTCTTTTTCCGGCGCTCTGCTATGCAGTGCTCCCTCCCACAACTCCATAACTGTCGGGGCAGCAACAAGGAGTGTGAACTCTTTACTCTCTATTTCACCTAACAATTCAACAGCTCTCGGGGCATTTCTAAGGATATCAACCAAAAAGGAAGTGTCGAGAACAACCATTTCTAGCGCCCTTCAAACGCAGTTGCAACTTTCTTTAAAGTTCGCCTATACGATTCTGTATGCCTGTGCCTTATTTCTTTAATGGATTTTTCAAGGCGATCTGCGCTTTCCTTTGAAAGCGCCCCTGCGAACTCCATCAATGACCGCCTGCCGGCAATGCGCATTATAGCCTCGCTAAAGCTCTCATCAGGGGCTTTCTTGGCCTTGAGCGTTTCGTAAGCCTTCTCCGTCACGGTTATGGTTTTGACTGCCATAAGTGTGTTTAGATAAGTTTAAATATTTAAACTTTACTGTGTTTAGTCTTTGTTCCTCGCGCAATGCTGCGACGAAACGCAGAAAAAGGGAAAAGAAGGGAAAAGCTTTTATAGTTATAGTTATAACTATAATAAATATGCCAACAACGATACAGGTTTCGGACACTACAAAGCAGATGCTTGACCTGCTGAAGGAAAAGA
>CAZBFZ010000133.1:0-2298 GCA_964491245.1 uncultured Methanosarcinales archaeon | reverse complement strand
GCCTTTACTTTTTGTTGCCGAAACTGCTCCAGATTGGTGATAAAATTATGGCCAATAGTATACGCAACAATATCATATCCTTGTGGATCCAATCCTGCGCTATAATCCCCTAGCTTGGCAATCACTTTTCCATTAAAAACTTCCCGTACTTTTGGCAACATATACTCGTGCCACTCATTTGTTTTTTCAATTTTTTTTCGTTGGCGTTCTGATTCAGAATAACCAACAAGAAGGTTATGCAGCTTGCTGGGAAGTTCATTTGCAGGAGCAAAGTATTCTACTTGATATTCTTCAGCAAGCTTTGCCCATGCCAATGCTTCTTCTTCTACCACATCCAAAAATTGTTGCAGGGTGAGTTTTGTATATTCTTTCTCAGCTTGTGGTCCT
This sequence comes from uncultured Methanosarcinales archaeon, assembly GCA_964491245.1. Taxonomy (GTDB): domain Archaea; phylum Nanobdellota; class Nanobdellia; order Woesearchaeales; family UBA10216; genus UBA10216. The sequence goes on along the minus strand of CAZBFZ010000133.1, from coordinate 1,911 downwards.
CCTCCAGCATCGAGGAAGATAACAATAGCAAAACCAGCTCTTTTAAGGGTAGCTATAGAAGAAAGAGTGGTTAATTTCATACTTTCCCATCGCTCGTCGGTGGTGGAAAGGTCAAACTTCCTTACTCCTTGCATGATGCACACAGAATTTAGTCCCAACTGCTTTAGTTCATTAAGATTTTCGACTACTTGTGGTAATCCTGGCGGAGAGACCCAGGAACATTTAATAAAATCAGGATACTGCCGTAAAAGTCCTGCTGGATCTGGTAGAAGGACCTGCTCTTGTGCCAAAGGAGTAGGATTTGTTTCAGACGGCAGAGGCAGACGACAGGCAGTCTTAAAATCTGCACAACAGTTTCCATTCTGTTCGCAGACTGCATCACAAAAGCACCAATCGCTTCCTGATTCTGCATAACCGGTGCAGTGTCCAACACAGCTCAGGGAAGGATTAAAAGTTCTTCCTGTGGGGTCAACACTAGGCCGTTCAGACTGCTGTTGGCTTTCGTCAGCTGAGAGCGGTGTAGAAGTTGGCTCCAATGGTTCCTTTTTTTCCACAGATTGTTGAACACAACCACTAATAAAAATTAAAGAGGCTAATAATAAGAATAATAAGCTTGTTTTCATCTTTAATCCCCATTTATGAGTCGTTCTGCATTCTTATAAGCAAACTTTTCCTGCACTGCGGGGTCTAGCTGCCCGATAAACTCACGCCCGATTTCGTCGAGAAGTGCGCCCACTTCAGGATCAAAATGCCAGACATATGCGCGATCAGTACCCCATAAAAATTTGTCGGGGTTTTTTTCGATTGCATTTTTCCATGCTTTGATTGCAACTGCAAGTACTTTATCATGGTCTCGCTTAAAGTTTGCAACAAATGTTTCTTTTGTCTTGTCGCCGTAGAGGCTGACCGATTGATGTTCGTAGGGTATGTCCGATAGCTGATCCATGGTGTAAAATGCGTTTGGATACGCTGCAACTATTTTAGCTACATATGCATCTGTTTCAAAGCCGTGAAACAAGAATTTTACTTTGGGATAATCTTTAAGTATTGTTTCTACTTCTTCACGCTGGCCCTCGTCGGGATGCATCATGACAACTAAGCCGTGCTTGGCTGCTATGTCGTAGAATGGACGCAGAGACTCATCATCAGGTTTTGTTCCCAGATATGCATCTTTATAGAGAGCGAGTTCCCCATAGCCTTTGAACAATCCAGGGTTTGCGCTCAACACAGATTCAACGTCACTCGGCCGTAGATTGAGTGCCGTCACGTGGGCTGGCATAATGAACGGAGTAATTCGTCCTGCGAACTGCGCATCGACTTCTGTGACAGCATTTACTACCTCTCTTTTCAAGAGATTTGGAATTACATAGAACCCATATGCAGATTTTACGTTTGTGTTGTCAAATAGGCACACGATGCTTCCTGCTGCCACTTCTTTTTCAAGGATTGCGCCATCGTGATCGGCCTGAGCGTACATTGCTTTCGGCACCTCAAAAGTGAATGGCATGTGCAAATGGGTATCTATTAATGGACCACTATAATATGCTGAGGATGAAAATTGGCGTGGTGATGTGATTTTGTTACAGGGGATGTCCTTGAGTGCTCTCGTGATGGACATACCCATGCGCTGCATCTCACGTTCCGTAATGTCACGAGTCACTTTTTCTATGACTGCTTTGGTGATGAAACCTGCCACTACCAGAACTACCAGAATTACTCCCAAGGTTATGATTAATTTCTGCGTTTTCATTTTCGTTGACACCCCACCGCTTGCGGTGGTTGGGATTTTTTATTTTGGCGCATTTTTCAGATTACTGCTTGGCTATTCAAGCTTCACATAATCCTGGTCGCGGCTGCCTGGAAAATTAGCATCGCCGTTCTTGGTTCCTTCAACAGGGCACGGCTCAGCGT
>CAZBFZ010000132.1:0-2300 GCA_964491245.1 uncultured Methanosarcinales archaeon | reverse complement strand
CTGCTCCAAGCTCTATTGCCTGCCGCAAATATGCAATTCTCTCTTCCTCCGAGCCTTGAAATTTACCACCTTCAGAGCGGTGACGGTTAGTGACTATCACCGGCTTTTGAGACTGCTTTATCAACAGTTCCAGGTCAGGCTTTTCACGCATGTAATCAATTCTCAGCTCTATAATATCAGCAACCAATGCGGCAGCAGCGATGTCACTTAACGCCCCTTTCATTGTAGAGGCTGTAACTGGAACTGCAATTCTCATGTTGTTTGGGTATTGGCAATAATTTAAAATGCTTTGCAGCAACATTTAAAAACACGCTTGCCGCTGCTTTTCTTCATGAAAGTCAAGATAAAAAGAATAGACAAATCACTGCCGTTGCCTGTTTACCAAACTTCCGGCTCTGTAGGGTTTGACATTTACTCACGCGAGGACATGGAGATAAAGCCGCGGCAGATAGCCCTCATTCCCGGCAATATAATCGTTGAAACCCCACCAGGCTACATGCTGCTGGTGGCGCTGCGAAGCTCGACACCAAGAAAGAAAGGCCTAATCAAACCTCATGGTATAGGCGTTATTGACAACGACTACTGCGGCGAGGGAGATGAGATAAAAGTTCAGGTTTACAACAACACAGACAACGTTGTAAAAGTGGAAAAGGGTGAAAGGGTAGCGCAAGGCATATTTGTCAAAGTGGACAGGTTTGAGTGGGCTGAAACAGATACGATGGGCAAAACAAGGGGCGGTTTTGGGAGCACGGGAAGCAGGTAGGATGAAAATCGCGTTCTTTGAGCTTGAGGAGTGGGAAAAGGACTACATAAGGCAGAACCTGACAGGGCAGCAGGTTGCTTTTTTTGATGATAAGCTAACTACAGAAACGGCTGCAAAGGCTAAAGATTGCGATGCTGCTGCCGTGTTTATTTATTCTAAAGTTGATAAAACAGTTCTGGGAAAGCTGCCAAAGCTCAGGTTTATCGCAACTATGTCAACAGGATATGACCACATAGATATTACGGCTGCAAAGAAAAGGAAGATTGCAGTGAGCAATGTCCCAACTTACGGCGAAAACACTGTTGCTGAGCACACATTCGCGCTAATTCTCGCATTGTCAAGGAAGATAGTTGACTCTGCCGACAGGACGAGAAGGGGCGACTTCACCCTTGACGACTTAAGAGGGTTTGACCTGAAAGGCAAAACAATCGGGGTGGTTGGCACAGGGCACATAGGCATGCACGTAGTAAGAATAGCAAAAGGGTTTGAGATGAATGTCTTGGCTTTTGACGTCAAAAAGGACGCTGCAGCATCGAAAAAGGCCGGCTTCAAATACGCTGACTTTAACGCGTTGCTGCAAAAATCTGACATAATCACATTACACTGCCCGTACAACAAGGCAACACGCCACCTGATAAATAGCGGCAACATCGGAAAAATAAAGAAAGGAGCCATATTGATAAACACGGCAAGGGGAGGATTAATTGAAACTGCAGCGCTGCTGAAGGCGCTGAACAACGGCGCAATATCCGCAGCGGGGCTTGACGTGCTTGAAGAAGAATGCAGCATAAAGGAGGAAAAGCAGCTGCTCTCAAAAGACTTTGCCAAGGAGTGTGACCTCAAAACAATGCTGGAAAACCACATGCTGCAAAACCAGAAAAACGTTATAATTACCCCGCACAACGCTTTCAACAGCAGAGAGGCGCTCATTAGGATACTTAACACCACTATAGAAAACATCACTGCTGCTGCAAAGAAAAAGCCAATAAACGTAGTTAGCTAAAAAAAAAGTTTAGTTTAAAGGCTCGTCCTGAACGTAATTGAGCTTCTTCTTCATCGCGATTTCAGCCTTCTGGAGCTCGCTGCCCAGGTAAGCTGCATGGCTTAAGGAGGAAACAAGTTTCTCACGGCAGACTGTGTTGTAAATTTCCTCAGCTGTTTTGCCTTCTATTTCTGCAGCTAATTGATGTTTGCTGTTGTAGTAGCGAACTCTAATAACTCCTTCGTCAAGGAAAGGCTTTATAGTGAAGAAGCCCTTTTCGTCCATCTTCCACTCCTTGCGGCTTTCGTAGCTTGCGGTTATTTTCCTTACAGGAATCTTCTTTTCAGGCTCAATATCAAGGACGCTCTTGCCGGTCTTTTTGCTAACTACGGCAATGGCGTAAGAAGGGCACACCTTCGCTGCCTCAACTGCGGCTTTTAAGTCAGCTTCGGGAATTACAACTGACTGTGAATAGCCTTCCACCACCGCACTGGTTAAAGTGACCCTGTTAGTGTCGTCAACCTTGAACAGCTTTGGCATGAGCTTCTCGCAAAA
>CAZBFZ010000131.1:0-2318 GCA_964491245.1 uncultured Methanosarcinales archaeon | reverse complement strand
ATGGCTGATAACGAAGGGGAGAATAAACGGGCAGAAAGCGGGGAGGAAGCTGAAGAGCTCGACCTCAGCCTCGACAAGGAGATAGACACAGAAGACCTCCTCGTAGCACAAACCAAGGAGGAGAAGGAAGCAGAGTCTAAAGTTGCTGCAGAGAAAGCTGCAAAAGAGGCAGCTGCCGCATCGCCTGCTCGTGAGAACCGTTCCCCAATCTTCGCGCTGCGCACCACAGCCAACAGGGAAGAGCAGGTAATAGACTTCATAACCTCCAATGCCAAGAAGAAGAAGCTTGAGGTTTACTCCCTGGTTCATCCGCATGGCATGCGCGGCTATATTTTCATTGAGGCAAAGGACAGGCAGGATGCCGAGCAGGCCGCCTTCAGGGTTCCTTACGCCCGAGGCCTTCTTCCGAAAGAGGTTGCCTATGAGGAGATTGAGCACATGCTTGAGCCCGCAAAGAAGGTTGAGGTCAACATCCAGAAGGGCGACATCGTTGAGATAATAAGCGGAGCAGCATTCAAGCATTCGCAGGCCAAAGTCACCAGGATTGACAAGACCAAGGAAGAGGTTGTTGTTGAGCTTCTCGAGTCGGCTGTCCCAATCCCGATTACCCTGAAGATGGACGCTGTGAAGGTAATCAGGAGGGAGTCTGAGGAAGGCGAGGCAAGCCAGCAAGAGGAGTAGCCAGTTTTGGATTGAACCTTTTTTAAAAAGGGTCATGAGGATTAGAAACCTATATAAATAGCCCTCTAAGACCACATTCTCATGCCAACGCAAACTGTTGAAGCGCTCGTTGAAGGAGGAAAAGCCAGTGCAGCACCTCCCCTTGGCCCGGCACTCGGGCCATTAGGCGTCAACGTAGGCCAGGTTGTTTCTGAGATAAACAAGAAAACCGCCCTGTTCCAGGGAATGCAGGTTCCGGTTAAGGTTTCTGTTGACACTTCAAGCAGGGCATTTACGGTGAGCATCGGGACACCTCCTGCAAGCGCCCTCGCCAAAAAAGAGGCAGGCATAGAAAAGGGCTCAGGCAATCCTTTGATGGACAAGGTCGCTGACTTGAGGATTGAGCAGATAATCAAAATCGCTAAAATGAAGGACACGCAGCTCCTTGGCAAGGGATTGAAAGCAAAAGTGAAGGAAATCATTGGCACGTGCAACTCAATGGGCATACTCGTAGAGGGAAAGCCTGCTGTTGACGCAATCAAAATGGTCAGCGTAGGCGCTTTTGATGAAGAGATAAGAACTGAGAAGACAGAGCTCACAGCGCAGGAGCTTAAGGAATTGGAAGAGGAAAGGAAGAAGCTCGCTGAAGAGATTGAAAGAAGGAAAGAAGAGTTCCTCGCAAAGGCCAAGTTCATCATTGACTCGATGGCTGGAAAAGCCAGGGGAGAGATAAAGGCAAAGCTGGTTGAGGCAGCCATTCCAACCAAGATTATTGATGAGCTGCTGCCCGCTGCCACAGCCGCTGCGCCGGGAGCAGAAGCCGGGAAGCCCGCCGCGCCTGGAGCTGCAGCCCAGCCAGCTGCTGCCGCAAAGAAAGAGGAAAAGGAGAAGAAGTGAGCAGCAGATGGGCAGGATAAAAACTCAGATGATAAAGAGGACGACCGAGCACCTGCTTGCCTCACACGCTGGCCAGTTCAGCGAGGATTTCAATGCAAACAAGGAACTTGTCAACAAGTTCGTGGCCGTTCATTCTGCAAAGCTGAGGAACATGGTCGCAGGCTACCTTACGCGCCTTATTCGGGTAAGAAAGGTAAAGGGCATATAATAGATTAATTTTCTAAAAATGCTGCATGCTCTCTTCACAGCTACAGCAATCTGAAATTTTAGGATACTATCATTATATATTTTATAAATTTTATAATCGCAAGTATCAAAAAGAGGATGCGTTAACGCCAATCCTGAAATTTCATTTGGAAATATTATCCAAAAGCATATAAATGACCATTTAGACAAAGACAGCAAAAGGTGCCTTGATTTTATGAAAGACCAACGATTCCTGCCGGTTGAGAAACGCGAGCCAGTAGATGATTACGACGATTATGCTGAGGAAGCGGATTCTGACAGCCTCTTCATTGGAGGAGAAGCCGATGCGGAAGAGCTTGAAACATCCCACTCCAGCGGCAAGAAAGCAAACAGGGACACGCTTTACATCGCAAGCTGAATTCTTTGCAGGGCTGCAGCATAAAAAGTATTTTAAACCTCCAATAAGTCGCTTATTCTCAGTTGGGCTCGTGGTCTAACGGCATGACGCCACCTTCGCATGACCCTTTTAGAAAAAGGGTCAATCCAAAAACGAATAAGGTGGAGGCTGCGGGTTC
>CAZBFZ010000130.1:0-2334 GCA_964491245.1 uncultured Methanosarcinales archaeon | reverse complement strand
GAGGAGCTTGCCGCAAAGGTGAAGAAGCACTGGCCTGACATTGAAGTGGATGTTGTTATACCGGTTCCGGACACGAGCAGGGCTGCAGCGAACTCGCTTGCAAAGGCACTGGGAGTGCCTTACGAGGAAGGCCTGATCAAGAACAGGTACATAGGAAGGACGTTCATAATGCCTGTGCAGAAAATCAGGGAGAACGCGATGAAACTCAAGCTCAAGCCAATAGAGTCTGTAATCAAGGGCAAGAATATCATGGTGGTTGACGACAGCATAGTTCGCGGAACCACTTCAAAAAGGATTGTGGAGCTGCTGCGAGAGTCAGGGGCGAAGAAAGTGTACTTCCTCTCAACATTCCCACCCATAAGGAACCCGTGCTACTACGGAATTGACTTCCAGCGAAAGGAAGAGCTAATCGCGCATGGCAAGACGATTGACGAGGTAGAGAAGGAAATTGGCGCTGACAGGCTCATCTACATGGACGTAGAAGGGCTCAAGAAGGCAGTAGGAACAGACAAGCTGTGCACAGCTTGTGTAACGGGCGATTACCCGACAACGACAGAGCACGCGAAAGAGCTGACAGACTTGAGAAATAAGCACATAGCGCAGATAACTTCAAAGTGCTGATTTAACGATTATTTATCTAGCGGGGGTTAAGTCGTGAAAACAAAAGTCCTACTCGTAGGAAGCGGCGCAAGGGAACACGCTATAGCTGACGCGCTGATTGCGGGAGGGGCTGAGCTTTACGCTTACATGCAGCTGCCCAATCCTGGGATAAGGAGAATAGCTGCGAAATTCGCTGTTGGGAAAGCCGACGACACAGCAGCCGCAGTAAGGTTTGCGAAGGATAATTCTGCCGAGATAGCGGTAATAGGGCCTGAAGCTCCGCTTGCGGCTGGAATTGTTGACGAGCTTGAAGCTGCCGGAATAAAATGCGTAGGCCCCGCCAAGAAACTGGCGCAGCTTGAGACGAGCAAAAGCTTTGCAAGGCAGCTGCTGAAAAAATACGGAATAGAGGGCAACCCCGAGTTCAGGGTTTTCAACAGCGGCAACAACACTGAAATTGAAGAATACCTCAAACAGCTAGGAAGCTATGTGGTAAAGCCAGACGGCTTAACAGGCGGGAAAGGCGTCAAGGTGCTTGGAGAGCACATCGGCGGCCATGAGGAAGCACTCGAATACTGCGAGGAAATACTAAAAAGCCATCCTGCCGTTGTCATTGAGGAAAAGCTCGAAGGAGAGGAATTCAGCCTTCAGACATTGACAGACGGCAATGGCGGATTCCTGCATTTCCCTGCAGTGCAGGACCACAAGAGGGCTTTTGATGGCGATACCGGACCTAATACGGGAGGGATGGGAAGCTATTCGGATGCTAATTTTTTACTGCCTTTTCTAACTGCTGCCGATATTGATGCTGCAAGGAAAATAACCGAAGAAGTGGTTGCCGCGATTAAAAAAGAACTCGCCATTGCTTACAAGGGAGTGATGTATGGCGGCTTCATGAAAACCGCTGCCGGAATAAAGCTGCTCGAGTACAACGCCAGGTTTGGAGACCCGGAAACAATGAACGTCATCCCGCTGCTCAAGACAAATTTTGTAGACGTATGCAAAGCTGCCGCAGAGGGAAAGCTGTCAGGGCTGAAAGTGGAATTTGAAAACAAGGCGACAGTGTGCAAGTACGTTGTGCCAGAGGGTTACCCTGACAATCCCAGGATAGGGAAAATAGTTGTGCCAAGCGTGGAGAAGGACTACATAAAAGCGCTGACGTATTATGCTGCAGTGGAGGAGAAGGAAGACGGAACCTACACAACGAAATCGAGGGCTGTTGCGTTTGTTGGAGTGGCAGACACAATTGCCTCTGCTGAGAAGATAGCAGAGGAGGCGGCAGCGATGGTAAAGGGCGCAGTTTACCACAGGAAGGACATCGGAACTTGGCAGCTTGTGCAGAAAAGGGTTGAGCACATGAAACAACTGGGTGAACTAAAACCGCTCTACTCACCAAGGAACGAGCCGATGAAAGTGGCTGCGTTCATGTCAGGGACAGGAAGCATTGTCAGAAAGATACTGGAGTTCCAGAATCGGAACCCATCGCTGTTCAAGGTTGCCATGATTTTTACGGACACGGCTGATGAAAGCATTTGCAACGCCAGGAAAATATCTTCAGAACATACTGTCGCGTATTACTGCAACGACATAAAAGAGTATTACAGAAAGCGCGGCAGCAGCGACAGGCGAGACATGAAAATAAGAGAGGAGTATGACGCTGAGACCGCAAAGCTGCTCAGGATGCACCACATTGACGTGGTTGCGCTGTGCGGCTACATGAGCATAGTCACCAAG
>CAZBFZ010000129.1:0-2350 GCA_964491245.1 uncultured Methanosarcinales archaeon | reverse complement strand
AAACCGCCTGTTTTCTCGGTTGTTTCATGGAAGTCATAAAGGAAAACGACTTTGTCGAGCTTGACTACACGGGCAGGGCTGCTGACGGCAGGGAGGTTTTTGACACCACATCTGCCGAGGTTGCCAAGAAGAGCGGCATTTTTGACGAGCGCAGGGCTTATGAGGCGGCAATTGTCTGCATTGGGAAAAGGCATCTCATTACAGGGCTGGACAAGCAGCTTGTGGGGAAGAATGTCGGGCAGGATTACACTTTCAAAGTTCCTGCTGATGAGGGATTTGGCAGGAAGAACGGCAAGCTCATACAGCTCATCTCAACTGCGAAGTTCAGGCAGCAGGACATGACGCCATTTCCTGGCATGCAGGTCAACATTGACGGCATTGTCGGCACAGTAAAGGCAGTTACAGGAGGGAGGACAATAGTTGACTTCAACCACCCCCTTTCGGGCAGGGACCTTGAGTATTCTGTTTTTGTGAAAAGGATTGTGGCAGACCTTTCAGAGAAGGTAAAGGCCGTGCTAAGGCTTACAGGGATAAGCGTGAATTCTGTTGGAGTCTCGGTTTCCAACGGCACCGTTTCCATCGAATTCCCACAGGAAGTCCCTGAGCAGCTTAAGAAGGACCTTGAGGAAAAGCTGAAGTCAACCATCTCTGAGCTGGCATCTGTTTCGTTCACTGTCAAGGCAGCTGATGCTGCTGCAAAGGATGCGAACAAGGAGCAAAAAACAGATGTTGCGGCAGCGGCAGCGAATGGCGTGGAAACGCAGCAGCAGCGAGTGCCGTAGCAGGAATTTTCACCCCAGGATTTCGTCACTGCAGAAAACAAAATCTCTTTTTGCATTCTTTTTTTGAAACGACAAAATATAAATAGTAGTAAGGGGGTTGGAGGAATCGTTTTAGTTTCGCTTTAAGTGGGTAGAGGGGCTTGTTATGGGCAGTGTTGTGCTTTCGACCAAGGATACAGTGCGCTCGCTGAGCAAGACAAACACTGCTGACGCCGAGCTTGAGCAGCTTCTTTCAAAGCACCGCGCAACAATCAAGGTTGTTGGCTGTGGAGGGGCTGGGAATAACACCGTAACGAGGATTTCTGAGGTTGGCGTGGTTGGCGCTGAGACAATCGCAATCAACACAGACGCCCAGGACTTGCTTTACACCACTTCTGACAGGAAAATCCTGATTGGCAAGGAGCTCACTCATGGGCTGGGCGCTGGTTCAGACCCAAAGGTTGGCGAGGAAGCTGCTCGCGAGACAGAGCACGATGTTAAGGATGCCCTTACTGGAGCTGACATGGTTTTCGTCACGTGCGGCTTGGGCGGGGGAACGGGCACCGGCTCGGCTCCTGTTGTTGCTGACATTGCTAAGAAGCTTGGCGCGCTGGTTGTTGGAGTGGTTACCCTGCCTTTCTCAATGGAAGGCAACAGGAGGTATGACAATGCGATTGGCGGCTTGGAGAGGCTTGAGTCAGTTACCGATACGCTCATTGTCATTCCGAATGACAAGCTGCTCGAGCTTGCTCCAGATTTGCCGCTGCTTACTGCTTTCAAGGTAGCTGATGAAATCCTCACCAACGCTGTGAAGGGAATTGCTGAGCTTGTCACAAAGCCCGGCCTTATTAATCTTGATTTCGCCGACATCCGCGCAGTTATGGGAGGGGGAGGCGTTGCGCTCATCGGCGTTGGCGAATCGGATTCGGAAAACCGCGCTGTTGAGGCTGTTGAGAAGGCAATCAACAACCCGCTGCTTGACGTTGACACTTCAGGAGCAACCGGGGCGTTGATTAACATTTCAGGAGGCCCTGACATGACCTTGGAAGAGGCAAGGAAGGTTGTTGAGACAGTGAGCCAGAAGCTTGACCAGGACGCTAAGGTCATCTGGGGAGCCCAGATTTACGAGGACCTCGCACGGACAGTGAGGGCAATGCTGATAGTCACGGGCGTAAAGTCAAGCCAGATTACCGGAGCGAAAAGGATTGTAGAGGCAAAGAAGGAGATGGAGCACGAGCTGGGAATAGAGTTTGTGGATTGATTGGAACTTCTTTCAAAACCGCAACCTTTAAAAAAGGGCACTTACTCTTTGCCTCTATAGCGATTTTTTAGGAATGTTTCCCAAGTCGGGAGCCGACTGGGCCCAATCGGCAAAGCCGATTTGGGTTTAAGTCGAGTGTTAAAAACGGCGTTAGTCAGAGGGTTAAAGAGGCAAAGCATATGGTTACAGCAGTTTTCACGAAGCTCAGAAGTTTTGCGATGGAGTGCAGAAGAGTGCTGACTGTTACGAAAAAGCCGACGAGGGAAGAGATTACGAACATAATCAAGGTAACTGGCATAGGCATCGCCCTTATCGGGGTTATTGGGTT
>CAZBFZ010000128.1:0-2358 GCA_964491245.1 uncultured Methanosarcinales archaeon | reverse complement strand
AAAAGCTTTAAATAAATACCAGATTGGCGAAGCAGCATGCCACAGAATACTTCAGAAATAGCCGCATCGCTGCACCGCCTTGAAAGGGCAGTCCTGCCTCATCTTGAAAAGCACAATTCTTTCGCTGAAATAATTGCTGCTGCAAAGATGCAGGAAGTTGAGGTGCTGAGGGCGCTGCACTGGCTCCAGACTAAGGGGCTTGCGAAAGTAACTGAAAGCGTCGAGGAAATAGTGGTGCTGGGAGAAAACGGGAAAGCATACGCAAAGTCGCAGCTGCCGGAAACGCGATTCATAAACGCACTCCAGAGCAAGCCACTAACGCTTTCTGAGATAAAAAAGGCAGCCAGCCTGAACGGCGATGAAGTTGGTGCAAGCATAGGCGTCCTTATGCGGCTCCAGGCGATTGAGCCAGTCGCTTCTTCTGGCGAAAAAACATTCAGGCTGTCAGAAGCCGGGAAAGAACTCGCAAAATCCGGAACGCCAGCGCAGAGATTTCTTTCCAAAAAATTTCCCATAAGGGCAAAAGAGCTGTCTGCAGGCGAAAAAGCGCTTGTCGAGGAGCTGAAAAAAAGAAAGGACATCATAAGAGAAGAGGTTGCGAAGAACAGGGCGGCAGCCATTACAGGGCTCGGAAAGGAAGTGCTTAAAAAATCAGCTACTGCAGAGGAGACGGTTGACAGGCTCACGCCTGAACTGCTTGTTACAGGCAAGTGGAAAGAGGCAGCATTCAGGAGCTACGACCTTACAGCGCCTGCCCCAAGAGCATTCTTCGGAAAGCTGCAGCCTTACAGGGAATTCCTTGAGGAGGTAAGGGAAAAGTTTGTGGCAATGGGCTTTGAGGAAATGACAGGCCCAATAGTTGAAAGCGAGTTCTGGAACATGGATGCCCTGTTCATGCCGCAGTTCCACTCAGCAAGGGACATCCACGACGTTTACTATATTAAAGAACCAAAATACGCCACGGATTTGCCGCAGCAGCTGGTAAAAAAAGTAAAGGCCGCCCACGAAAACGGCTTCGGCACGGGCAGCAAGGGATGGAGATATGAATTTAGCGAGGAAAAAACGTCAAGGCTTATAATGAGAAGCCAGACAACGGCGTGCAGCAGCAGGAAGCTTGCGTCAAAAGACCTTAAAATTCCAGGCAAGTACTTTGCAATAGGCAGATGCTTCAGGTATGACGTGATAGATGCCAAGCACCTTGCCGATTTCAACCAGGTTGAAGGCATAGTCCTTGAGGAAGGCGTCAACCTGAGGCACATGATAGGATTGCTCAAGCTCCTTGCAAAGGAATTCTGCAATACTGATCAAGTAAAAGTTGTGCCATCTTACTTCCCATTCACAGAGCCATCAGCAGCGCTTTACGCCAAGCACCCAGAGCTTGGGTGGACAGAGTTAGGCGGGGCGGGAATTTTCAGGCCTGAAATGGTCAAGCCACTCGTAGGAAAGCATGTCCCTGTAATGGCATGGGGGATTGGCATAGACAGAGTGGCCATGTTCAAGCTCGGCCTGAACGACATAAGGGAGCTGTTCAGCCACGACCTGGCATTTTTGAGAAGCGCAAAGGTGGTCTAGGGAAAATGCCAACAATCACGTTTTCATTCAAGGACTTCCAGCAGCTGCTGGGAAAGAAGCTGACAGTGCCGGAATTTGAGGACTTGCTTGTCCTTTACGCAAAAGCAGAAGTTGAGAAGTACGACAAGGCATCCGATGAAGTCACCTTAAAGCTCGACGACACTAACCTTCCTTACTTGTGGTGCCCTGAGGGGCTGGCTAGGTTCTTCAGGGGAATGCTGGGCATTTCGAAGGGAATGCAAAAGCTCAAGGCAAAAAGCGGCAGCTATAAGGTAAATGTTGAGGATTCTGTAAAAGCCGTAAGGCCATTTATCGCCGCTTTTGTCGCAAAAGGAAGGAAGATTGACGATTACTTGCTAAAGCAGCTTATCCAAATGCAGGAAAAGTTCTGCGAAGGCTACGGCAGAAGAAGGCAAAAAACATCAATAGGCATGTACGCATACGGCAAGATAAGCTTCCCGGTGCATTACAAGGCTGTCGAGCCTGCATCAGTGAAGTTTGTGCCGTTGGAATTCAACAGGACGCTCAACCTCAGGCAGATTCTCGAGATGCACCCCAAAGGCCAGCAGTATGCCTGGATACTAAAAGGCGCTTCGAAATACCCCCTCCTGCAAGATAACAGGAGAGAAATCCTCAGCTTCCCGCCAATAATAAACTCAAGCACAACAGGAAGGCTCCAAACTGGCGACAGCGAGCTGCTCTTCGAGGCAACAGGCACAGACGAGGAATCTGTCAGCCTTGCGGCAAGCATCTTCGCCCACAACCTTGCGGAAAGAGGCTTCGAAA
>CAZBFZ010000127.1:0-2399 GCA_964491245.1 uncultured Methanosarcinales archaeon | reverse complement strand
TTTTGTCCCTTCCTGTTTTGCCGAAGTATTCGGAGAAGGTTTTGCGGCTGCTTGGAGTTGAAGACGTGGAAAAACTCGGTTTTGATAACCTGGGCAGGCGGCTTGCGGGCAGCAAAATCAGCCAGGCAAGAATAGTTTTTGCCCCTATAGAAGGAACTATCTCCATTGCCAGGGTTTTCCCTGCTGTGCTCAAGGTTGGCAAAATAGATGAAATAACCGAGCACCCTGATGCTGACAAGCTTTACGTGCTGAAGGTTGATGTTGGCAGCGGCAAAAAAGTCCAGCTTGTTGCTGGCCTTCGCCTTTTCTACAAGAAGGACGAGCTTCTTGGCAAAAAGATTGTTGTTGCTTCCAACCTCAGGCATGCCAAGCTTCGCGGCTACGAAAGCCAGGGGATGCTTCTCGCAGCTGATGACGGAAAAAGTGTCGTTGTTGTTTCACCGCAGGATTCCGAGCCGGGAGATGTAGTTTTCCCGGAAGGCTCTGCCGCAAAAGCAATCCTTGCGAACAAAACACAGATTGCCATTGACGAGTTCTACAGGCTCAGCCTCAAGGTCAAGGACGAAAAAGTTGTTTATGGCGGCAAACCGTTAAGGACTGATAAGGAAATAATTTCTGTTGACGCTGAGGACGATGCGGTTGTGAGATAGGTTATCACAAAATTTTTTCTCACCAAAAACTATTTAAACTCTTTTTCCGAGTTTTCCAGTTCATGGTGAAAGGGGAAGGGGCAGAACAAAAAGAAAACGGCAGCAGCGGGATTGAGGGCAAGGAAGAATCAAAGCTCAACGTTGTTATGGGCGAGCTGTGCCCGGTTTGTTCTAAGAAATCACTTGCCCTTACTGAAAGGGAGCAGGAAATTCCTTACTTCGGGAAAGTTTTCCTTTTCTCAATGACGTGCAACGGCTGCAAGTTCCACAAGGCTGATTTGGAATGCGCCGAGGCAAGGGAGCCTGCCAGGTATTCTATTGAGGTGTCTGGCTCAGAGGACATGAGCATAAGGGTTGTGAAGTCAAGCCAGGCAACGGTAAAGGTTCCTTACGTTGCAGAGATTGAGCCAGGCGCAGCATCCAACGGCTATGTTACCAATGTTGAAGGCCTTCTTCAGAGGATAAAGAAGCAAATCGAAGTGGTCAGGGACACTGAGGAGGACCAGGACGCTGTCCAGAAGGCAAAAAACCTGATTAAGAAAATAAACCGGTGCGTTTGGGGCGAGGAGAAGCTGAAGATAATTATCGAGGACCCGAGCGGGAACAGCGCAATCATAAGCGAGAAGGCTGCTGTTGAGAAGATGCCGATGAAAGCAAGTGCTGCAAAGGAAAAATATTAAAAACTATATCCGTAGTTCTGCTCGGCTGATGGTGAAAGTTGGGGTTATTGGCGGGACAGGCATGTACGATGCCGGTTTTCTTTCAGAGCCTGAGATAATAGATGTCGATACGCCCTTTGGCAAGCCATCTGAGCCAGTGACTGCTGGAAAAATAGGCAGCGTTGAAGTTGTTGTGATACCAAGGCATGGCAAGGGCCACATTCTGAATCCCACGAACGTTAATTACCGCGCAAACATCCTGGCGATGAAACAGCTTGGCGTTGCAAGAATAATCGCGCCCTGCGCTGTCGGCTCTTTGAAAGATGAGTTCAGGCCGGGTGATTTGGTGTTTACGAGCCAGTTTATTGACCGGACAACAAAAAGGGCTTCAACCTTTTACGACAAGGATAAGGTTTGCCACATCTCAATGGCTGAGCCTTTCTGCCCTGAGCTGAGAAAATTGCTCCATAATTCTGCCGAGAGGCTCAATTTGCCTCATCACAAGGAAGGCACCAATGTTGTTGTTGAAGGCCCGCGTTTCTCAACCCTTGCAGAGTCAAACCTTTTCAGGAGCTGGAACTGCGATACCATCAACATGACGATGGTGCCGGAGTGCGCTCTTGCCAGGGAAGCGGAGATGTGTTATGCTGCAGTTGCCCAGGTTACCGATTACGACTGCTGGAAAGGCGAGGCTGTTACAGCTGAAATGATTATTGCAACCCTGAAAAGCAATGTTGAAAAAACAAAGCAGCTGTTGCTTGACATAATTCCCAGGATACCGACTGCTGCCTCATGCGGTTGCCACAGCGCTTTGAAGGCTGCACTGCTGTGATCAACATGGACCTCAAGTCAATCATCCGCACAGTGCCTGATTTTCCCAAGAAGGGAATCATGTTCCGTGATATTACTCCTGTTCTTGCCGATGCTGAAGCATTCAGGTACGTTATCCAGCAGTTCCTAAGCTACTGCAAGGGCAAAAGCATCAACGTTGTCGCTTCTGCGGAAAGTAGGGGCTTTATTTTCGGCTCTGTTCTGGCTTATGAGCTTGGCGTTCCTTTTGTCCCTTTAAGGAAGCCCGGGAAGCTGCCTT
>CAZBFZ010000126.1:0-2407 GCA_964491245.1 uncultured Methanosarcinales archaeon | reverse complement strand
TGCTTCTGCATAGCAAAGAGAGCTAGTTTGACGAGCGACGTCTGCTCCTGCCTTTCCCTGACGGCTTCAAGAACGCTTCCCACTCTCGCTTCCAACTCCGTATCCTCTTTTATTGGACATAACATCCAACAGGTTAAAATACTTTTCTATCTTCTGGACATTATATCCAACTGGTAAGATAGTTAGGTTTAAATAAGCAGCAAGGGAATTACAGTATCGGAATGGTAGGGAACGTGCCCAATTATGCGCCATTGGATGTTGTAAGGTGCTTCATAAGGCTGGAAAAGACCCTGAGCAGGAAGAGCCTTAGCGAGGGTCTAGGCCTTGGCGAGGGCACAGTTAAAGCATTGCTCGGCATATTAAAAAAGCGGGGTGTCATTGCCTCCACGAAAGAAGGTCACATGCATAACAGGAAGGGGGAAAAGTTGCTCTTGGAACTGAAGACGCTTATAACGCTGCCAAAGGAAGTGGCTTATACGGACTTTTATTCAGACCTCCACAATTCTGCAATACAGCTCAAAAAAGGTTTTAAACTCCGAGAAAGGACAAAGAATGGCGTTGACGCCGTCAACATCAGGGATGTAGCGGTGAGAAACGGCGCCGATGCCGCTTTCATCCTTTTTTACAGGAATGGAAGCCTCAAAATGTCTGACAATGACACATACGCGTTTGCACGACTTCAAAAGCAATTTGGGCTTAATGAGGGCGATATTGTTTTGATGAGCTTCGCAAAGAGTGGAAGGCTTGCTGAGCTTGGCGTGCTTGCGCAGGCTACTCTGGCAAATTCTGTTTTTGCACGCCTTCTAAGCGAAAGGTTAGGTGCAAGGATAGACCACGGATGGTATTACAAATAGCAACAACAATTAAGTTTAAATAACAACTTCTTTACCGTTTTTATTGACCTTTGTAGGAGGGGTTGTCCGTTTTTGGATTGACCCTTTTTCTAAAAGGGTCATGCCGCGGTCGCATAACCTGGTAGTGCGCCAGTCTTGAACTTGCAGGAAAGCAAACTGGTGCCCGCAAGGGCTTCGGGGTTCAAAACAGCCGAACGCTGGTGAAAGTCCCTGCCGCGGCGTTTATTTATTGTCGATGCCTTTTTGCCTCTATCGCCTTTTCGTATTCCGTGATGATTTTTTTGGCCACGACATCCCAGCTGAATTGCCTTTGCGCAAGCCTGCGGCCGCTGGCGCCCATTCTTTTTCTCAGCGGGCCGCTTTTTGCCAGCTTTTCCAGTGCCACTGCAAGCTCGTGTGCATTTTTTGGCTGCACAAGAATCCCGGCTTTGCCGCTTTTACCAAGGACTTCCCTGTAGCCGTCAATGTCAGAGGCCACGACTGGTTTTCCTGATGCCATGGCTTCTGCGAGGACCATCCCGAAGCTTTCCCCATGCGTTGCAGGTGAGCAGAATATGTCTGCCGTTGCATAGTACCTTGGCAATTCTTCGGAAGTTGCTTTTCCTGCGAATACTATGCTTCTGTTGCCGTATCCCCTGAGCAGCTTTTTCGTTTCTCCGTCAGGCTTTCCGGGCCCGACTACGATTAGCCTCGTGTTTGAGTGGGTTGCGTGCAGCTTGTTGAATGCCATGACAAGGTATTTCAGGCCTTTCCTCTTCTCATTATTGCCGAGCCTTCCGACAAACAGCAGGTTCAGGTTCTCGTCCCTGAATTTTTCAATAGGTTTCGCTTCTGGCTTGAATTTTCCAGTGTCAACTCCGTTTGGGATTATGGCGTATTCCCCCGGGGCGTATCTGGAAATGAATTGCCTTGCTGCCTTTGAGACTGCTATCTTTTCATCTATCTTTTTCATGAGGAACCGTTGGATGCTTGTTGATTTGAAGAATGCGCTATACGCTCTTGTAAAGGCGCTGTGCGGCAAGTTTGTGTGGAATGTTGCGATTATGGCGCTTTTGTAGTGGGTTGCGTAGGCTAGCGCGAACAGCCCTAGGAGGGGCACCCCGGGCTCGTGCAGGTGTATGACGTCAAATTTTGAGCTGTTGAACAGTTTTTTTATTTTCGGGAAGTTCCAAAAGGAAAGGCCAAGCCTTGAGACAGTCCCACCTTTCACAGGCAGCGGGACTGCCTTTCCTGCGCTAACAAATCCCTCGCTGGCAATTTTCCTTGAGGATGGCGCAATTATTGTGACTTCGTGCCCAAGCCGCTTAGCGTGTTCTGCAAACTGGAGCACGTGATTGGCAACGCCTCCGGGATGTGCGATGTCGTAAGGGCAGACAAGCGCTATTTTCATTCCTGCACATGGAGTTCGGGGCGGTTAAAAAACTTTGCCACAGGAAGAAAATAGTGTCGGGAGCGAGATTTTCGTAGCCGTTTTCCCCCAGGGCTTTTTCGCCGCTGCGAAAAAGGGCTGATTTGAACTCGCGACAACGGCGTCTCCCCGTTCTGGCAAGAGT
>CAZBFZ010000125.1:0-2424 GCA_964491245.1 uncultured Methanosarcinales archaeon | reverse complement strand
AACAGCTGCAGCCACGACAACCGCTAACGCAACGATTTTTATGCTATTCCTCCCCGCAGCCGCGAACAGTACGGCAAACCAGTCAGCCGAGTCAGCAGCTGATGTCCTGAGCAGCTCAATGGCAATGGCAGGCCTGATTTTTTTTGCCTTGTAAACATAGAAGCCTCCCGCAAGCAGAACCAGCACGCCAATGCCAGCAATGGCATAAGGCCAAAACGCAGACGCCTTCAATGCTGCAGCCCTAAATTTCGTTGCCAAAGCTGAAAAAGATGAAGCCCTTTGTTCCTTCTGCCTTGCTTCCCTTTCCTGCTTTTGCTTTGCTGCCGCTTCTTTCTTCGCCGCTTCGGCTGATTTTGATGCTTCAGCGAGGTTAGTCTGGTTCGTTTTTAACAAGTCACTCAGTTTTGCCTTAAAAACCTGCAGAATGGTTCGTCCTTCTCCTGTCAAATTTTTTTCCGCCACAGCCACAGTTGCCGTCAGGTTTGAGCCTTTGCCACCGGTTGTAAACACATCCTTTGCTGTTGGCACCACCATTACAAAAAAAACAACCGTAGCTGCCGCAATAACGGCAGCAACGGCCAGGACAGTTACGTTAGGTTTAGGAGTGGTAAAAGCAGTTTTCACACTTGCCCTTGCGACCTTAAATTCTTCTTTTACTGCAGCCCTGAAGACACCTTCCCAGGGATAATGCTCAGGTTCCTGCCTTGGTTTTAAGCCAGCGGCAACGGCTGCCCCTTTTCTTTTCGCTGCCAGCATAATGATTGCTGCCAGGAAAACAAGGAAAACAGGAATAATGAAAAGCCCTGCGGTTGCTGCAACCGTAGCATTAAGGTAATTCAACTCTGGCAATTGCAAAAAGCCGTAACCGTATAAGAAAAACAGCACAGGAGCAGCCAGCAATAGCAAAAAAACAAGAAGGAATGCCACAAAAACGCCCGAAGTGGTGCTTTTCATCAAAGACTTTCCCCCCACGCGATAAAAGAGATTCGCCGGTTATTTAAGTTACTACTTTAGAATAGGTTCTATTATTTAAAGGTTTTGTGGCAAACTAAAAATAAAAAACAAGAAAAATCAAAAAAAGAAAATAAAAAAGAAAAGAACCCAGCTCAGTAGTAAGTCTGGCTCCCTTCCCCGCCTTCGCCCGGGCCCTTCATTCTCCTGAAGGCCATGACCAGTCCAACTATGACCAGCACGACTATCAGGGCAATCAGGCCGAGCTGCAGCAGCTGGGCAAGGCCGGCAACACCTGCGCCGCCAACACCTGCTGCTACAACATTAGCAGACAGTGGAAGCTCCTTCACAACGTCGCCTGCCTGGTCTTTAACCCTGGCTACGAACGTCTGCCCGCCAGCGCTTCCCGCCTTGGCTGAAACAAACACGTAAACAGTCTGGCTGTCACCGCCCTTTACAGTCACCATGTTGCCTGGGCTGAGCTTGACAGTTGCCCAGTCAGCGCCAGATACAGACAAGCTGTAGCTCTTTGTTTCCGAGCCCTCATTCACTATCGTTATCGGGTATGCAACAGCTGAACCGCCAGCCTCAACATTCTGTGGCTCAGCGCTGTAAGCTATCTTAACGCCGCCAGCCGAAACAGATGCCGCCGGGCCTCCTGCCGGGGCTTCGCATGGGCCCTTTGTGACAGTAAGCTGCCTCTTGGCAGTCACTGTCTTGTCGCCTTCCTCAAAGGTGACTTCAGCCTTGACATCGTAAGTTCCAGGCTTCGCGCACTGGTCAATCCTCAGGAAAAACTCTTCAGACGTTGCAGACTCCTCTGCATCCAGTTCGTCTATGAAGTCAGGTGTTGCCGTAACACCAAGGTCGGGTATGCTTACCCTGACTTTAACGTCATCTTCCTGGCTGTCGCCAATGTTCTTAACCCTGACAGTTGCCAGAACAGCCCTTCCTGCCTGCACGCTATCCTCAGGGTTGACGCTGAGGTCCTTGATTACAACCTCGTGGTCAGATGGGGTAACCTTTATCCTGAAGTTCTTGATAACCTCGTCATTATCCCTGCCAGCCACTATAATCCTAAGCCTGTACTTGTCCTCATCAGCCCTCTCAGGAAGCTTGAGCTTCAGCGTTTTTACGTAGCTGACGTTTGTCTCAACATTGAAAGGCCTTGTCTCATCGCTTATGTCCTCTGTCTTTGAAAACTCAAACCCTGAGACAAACGCCCTAATCTCAACATCGTTAGCATCGGCTGATGCCTTTACCTTTACCTTGACATCAAACGCCTCTCCCCTTTCCAGGTCCCTTATGTTAAGCTCAGAAGCGCTTAGCTCAAAATTGTCAATCTCAACAGCTTCAATAGAAACAGGCACTACTGCCGCAAGGACAGAACCTGCCATAAGAATACTGAACAGAACGACAACCAATGGCAAAAACAAATTCTTTGACATCTTCATTTTATAACCACCCCAACGT
>CAZBFZ010000124.1:0-2450 GCA_964491245.1 uncultured Methanosarcinales archaeon | reverse complement strand
AGTTATATACTAGTACCGCTTGTTACTAACCAAGAAGCTCTGGGGAGTTTAAGCCTTTGGCCAAATTCTGGCATTTTTTCTTCTTTTCTGTTTCAACTCTGCTATTTTCGTACAGCCATAGCGAAAGTAATAAATAAGCCGAAATGAAAGATAATGTCAAGTAATGCGGGATGAGTTGCCAACCGTGCCTGAGTTGCGCTCAGGTTACTTTCTCCTCCCCACGGTAACCGTAGGGGAGGGAACACAAGTCGAGAGAACTCGACTGTGCACAGTTGCCACAAGGCAACTTGTGAGTAAGTCTGCAAGACCACGGTTGGCTTCCCACTTAACTTGAAATCATCGAAATGAAATAAAGAATAAATGGCAATGATTAGCGTCTACATCACCTGCAAGGACATGAAAGAGGCAAAGCTGATAGCCCGCCATCTTCTTGAGAAGAGGCTGATTGCATGTGCCAACATTTTCCCTGTCACTAGCATGTTTTGGTGGGCAGGGAAAGTGGTTAACGAGCCAGAGGTTGCTGTCATATGCAAGGCGAGGAAGGAAAGCTTTGAAAGGATAAAGGAAGAGGCCAGGCAGCTGCACAGCTACGAGATACCATGCATCGTTGCGCTGCCCTGGCACGGCAGCGACGAGGAATACAGGAAATGGGTGGAGGGGGAGACAGCTTAGGCTTAGGACTTAAAGTTGTTAAAGTCAGGCAGACGCAACAGGCCCAACAGGATTTGCGGTTAAATCAGCGTTTTGTGTTAGCTGTGTTGATTGCGATTGTGTATAACCTAATATCTCCAAGCCCCTTACAGTGTATTTGTGCAGTGCCCTATTTCTCGGATCTTGGCTAAAAAGTCGCGGTATGGTAGCAAGCCAACTGAACCCGTCACTTCTCATGCGCTCTTCCAAATCTCCCCGTCGGGCAATGCCATGCTGCTCAAAAATACCTATAATTGTTCCAACACTTTGATGAACGGCTTTTTGGTCCTGAGCAAGGTCAGGCCGCCGCTCCCTGACTGCCTGCTCGAAAGCGTAATAAACAACATTACTTATAGGCTCCCCCCCTCGGCCTTCATATTTTTTAAGACCCCAATATGGCGTTGGTGCTTGAAGTTTAAGTTTGTCAGGATCAGGATCTGCCAGTTGAACGAATCCAGCTCCTCTTAAAATATGCCTTACCTTGCTCCCAACAGGTTTTCCAGGACTCGGCTTAATGCCTATACTTCTTGCTATTCTAAACGCTTCAGGCTCAGAAACAGGTCTCCTTAGAGTAGTTACTTGGTTTAAGAAAGCACTTTGCTCGAAATTACTTCTGGCGACGAGTGTCCCAAACTTAGCGTTAGCGTAATTAACTAATCCTAATCTTTTTGCCTCAGGGTCTGGACTGGCAGTGTACTGTAAAAGCGTTATTGTAGTCAACTGCACACCTGCTTCTAATTGCGAGTAAGCTTCAGAAACGTAGTTGACCCTCCTGGTTGATCCTTGCTCAACGCTTCCGAACCATGGCATGCTGGAAAGATTGCCATCTTTTATACGGCTCTCAAGTTCTCCGATTGTTAGAACGTTATTTTCCTGAAGCGCGTTAATTATAAATCCGGCTTGCGCTCGGGCAAGCCCTAAAGTAAACTTGGCATTCTGACTCCTAATCACGGTTACAAGGTAGGGGTATAGCTGACTTACTGGTTCGCCTTTCTTTTCTAAGAATCTGCTTAAGACAAAGTAGGGCGTTGGGCTCTGAGGATTAGGGTCTTGCGGGTCAAGCAGCTCTGCAATTTCAGCCATTTCACTTAAAATGTCCAGCACTTTCTGCTCAATGGAAGTTGTTTTGCCTCGCAATTTTGATTCTTCAATGCCAACCTCTTGCGCGAGATTAAGAACTCCCCACAGAGGAATAGCGCCTTTCTGCGCGTTACGGAGCACAAGTTTTTTTAACTTCGTAGACTGTACCTGATTTACGGGAACATAACCACTAAATTCCCAGTAGTCGATTACCCGAGGCTCAGATGCTTCTTCAGGTGCTTCTGCAACCCTTTGTTCAAGGTTAGCCTGTCCTTGGTCAGTAGGTTCTGGTTTGGCAATTTTTCCCCTTGGCATTGTTGAAATCCCCAACCTGACTAATTCTCTACTCGGGAGTGCACCTTTCTTTATAAATTTTGCTTTCGGGTTTGATTCCACAGTTTCGTGAATGACTTCTGTCCCTGCATACTCAACCACTTTTTTCCGCTGCCCTGCCCTGTCGATTAAGGCATACCAGTCGCCCTGTCCTACCCGTTGCAAAAACCAATGCAAACGCATATCGCTTTGCAGCCTTATGAACTCCGGATTCAGCACCCAATAGTCGTCTTTTGTTTCTGGCTTCATTGGCACGCTTTTGGAGCCTATCCGGATGGTTACTGCACGCTGGCCTGTCATGTATTTCTCCATCAGGGCAACTGGCAGTAAAACATCGTCATAAGAGA
>CAZBFZ010000123.1:0-2497 GCA_964491245.1 uncultured Methanosarcinales archaeon | reverse complement strand
ATTCAGACATCAACGCCACCACTGATTTGACCTTAGCCATTGGAGGAACAAACGAATTAACTCTTACTGCCACAGCTCTTGCTCCTTCCACTGACTCAGGATTAGATCTTGGAACATCCTCATCCCAATTCGCAGACCTGTATCTTGACGGAGGCAACATCAACTTAGACAACCTCACCGATATTGACATTGACAACGACCTTGCCTCTTCCTTTACCATATCCGAAGGAACCTCAAACTTCCTCAATATCAAAACCACTGCCATCGACGCCATGGAGTTTGGCAACGCAACCACCAATCCAACCTTTGGGTTCCTTGGAACTGGAGCCGTAACCATTGCTGGCTCGGCAGAAGGTACCCCAGCCCTTACTCTCACGGCAGGAGACCTCACCCTTTCAGATGGAGACCTCATCCTCACAGCAGGAGATTTCTCATTCACCGGAGCAACAGGAGTCATCTCTCTCTCTTCCACCCTGGACATTGACGCTGCAGGAACAACCCTTGACGCAACCACGCTTTCCATTGATTCCACAGACACCACCAACGTAACCATGACCGCAAACAACGCCGCAGACCGCACCTTTACCATTTCAGCCACCAATGCCGGAGTTGGGGCAGGCCTTCTTGCCATATCCGCAGACGGAGACATTGGTATTGACACTACTGCAGGCACCCTGTACCTCAACAACACTTCCAACAGGGGAATCAACACAGGCACTGGAGACTTTGTGGCAGACACCACAGGCACCTTCTCCGCGATTTCAGCAGTCACCATTAACCTGGGAACCGCTAACATCGGCTCCACCATTCAGATCGGCACAGAAGGAACAACCGCAGACACCATAACCATAGGCAACTCCAACGCCTCCACCACTTTAGCCCTTACCGGAGGAGACGACTGGTCTATCACTGCAGCAGGAGCAGTGGACTTTAACGGCCAAGCTGACATTGGAGACGGAGGAGACGCCATCACCTTGTCTGGCACCACCATTACCTTAACGGCAAACACGTCAGGAAACGACATCACCCTCAACCTTACCGACAACAACGCAGACGCCCTAGACATACAAGAGGGAACAAACAACTACATCAACATTGGAACATTAGACGCGGGAGCAGCAATGCAGTTTGGCAACGCCACCACCAACCCAGCCTTTGGGTTCTTAGGTACAGGATTAATCACCATAGCCGGAGCAGGAGCAGAAACAGATTCCCTTACTCTTACCACAGGAAACATCACCCTTACCGACGGCGACCTCATCTTGTCTTCAGGAGAGATCACGGCAACCTCTGACGACGCCACCGGAACCAACTTCTCTTTTACCACAGGAGCTCTAACTACGGGCACAGGATTAGGAGCAGCGTCAACCTCAAATGCCTACTCTTCAGGCAGCGTCCTTACAGCTTCCCTCACCCAATCAGCAGCCACAGGAACAGCAGTGTCAGGAGACATAGCCAGTGTATCTTTTGCTCCCACCTACTCTACTGCAGTAGTCACCCCAGCCATTACAGGAAACGTGGTAGACATCTCCAGAACCTCAACTACCAATGCTCTCTTCGCTTCAACCCTCACCGTGTCTGGAGCATTGGTTTCTATCTCTGATACCTCTACTCAAACCACAGGCACCTTAACCCACACTGCAAATGTGCTGTTCCTTGACCAAAACTATGCTTCTTCCACGGGAAACGTCTTGCACGTGGAGAACGCAGGCACAGGCAACTCCATTGAAATTGCGGGAGCCGGCACAAGGTCTATTAACTCAACTTCAGCTAACCTTACCTTGTCTACTACCACTTCCGGCACACTTATTCTTTCGTCTGTTGCAGGAGCCACCTTGGACGCAACCACGCTTTCCATTGATTCCACAGACACCACCAACGTAACCATGACCGCAAACAACGCCGCAGACCGCACCTTTACCATTTCAGCCACCAATGCCGGAGTTGGGGCAGGCCTTCTTGCCATATCCGCAGACGGAGACATTGGTATTGACACTACTGCAGGCACCCTGTACCTCAACAACACTTCCAACAGGGGAATCAACACAGGCACTGGAGACTTTGTGGCAGACACCACAGGCACCTTCTCCGCGATTTCAGCAGTCACCATTAACCTGGGAACCGCTAACATCGGCTCCACCATTCAGATCGGCACAGAAGGAACAACCGCAGACACCATAACCATAGGCAACTCCAACGCCTCCACCACTTTAGCCCTTACCGGAGGAGACGACTGGTCTATCACTGCAGCAGGAGCAGTGGACTTTAACGGCCAAGCTGACATTGGAGACGGAGGAGACGCCATCACCTTGTCTGGCACCACCATTACCTTAACGGCAAACACGTCAGGAAACGACATCACCCTCAACCTTACCGACAACAACGCAGACGCCCTAGACATACAAGAGGGAACAAACAACTACATCAACATTGGAACATTAGACGCGGGAGCAGCAATGCAGTTTGGCAACGCAACCACCAACCCAACCTTTGCCTT
>CAZBFZ010000122.1:0-2522 GCA_964491245.1 uncultured Methanosarcinales archaeon | reverse complement strand
TGGGACAAGTCAAGGGGGTTGGCAACGATGAACTTCTCACCGCTTTTCTGGATTGGTGTCTGCTTATTCTCTTGAACACAACCGCTGACCAGAAAGATGATGGTAAGTGCAACAACCGCAATAACGGTTAAGGCTTTTTTTTCCATCTTTGAGCTCACAGCCAGTTGTTCTTTTTGGCGTACACGAAGATTAGTACCATCAGAGCGAGCATGAGCCCGTTTGCCATATAGAATCCCCACACGTGCTGCTCAAAGGGCAGCCTGAAGTTCATGCCAAATATGCTTGCTATAAGAGTTGGAATGAGCAGTATGAGGGCATACCCGGAGAGCCGTTTTACAATTAGGTTAAGGTCGTTTGAGATTATTGCAAGCCTGTTGTTGACCCCTGTCGAGTAAACTGTTAGCGTATCGCTAAGCATTTCCTTCTGCGCAGCTGCCACGTCAATCTGGTGAAGGAATGTCTCGTGAACATCGCCAAGAAGCCTTACGCTTTCAGGGTCTATGCTCACATGGGAGACGCCCATCCGGATGAGCGATATTACCCTTGTTATTGCCCAGAACTGCCTGCTCAGCTTGTAAAGCTGTGACTTCAGGTATATTATGTCATCAACCTTTACCCTTGACTCCTTTTCAAACAGGGCAGCCTTGAACTCGATGCCCTTTATCTGCTCCTCTATCTTCCCGAGCACCTCGTAGTTCTCGTCAACGTCCTCCTGGAGGAAGTTGACGAATATGTGCGCAACGCTTCTCACCTTTAACTTCTTGAACTCCTCGTACAGGTTGTCAACAAGCTCGTCGTAGTAGGATGACTCCTTTGATGAGGCAACTACGAGGCATGCGCTGGTAAGCACGAAGAGGAGGTTTGAGAACTCTATCTTTCCGTTTTCAAGATAAACCGACTTCATGGTGAACTGGAAAGGTATGGTTATGTACCTTCTCGAGTGGGTTTCCCTGTGCAGGTTTGTTAGCGGCTTTTTGTCGAACCTGAAGTCAGAAGCAACCTTGTCAACCTCTTCCTTGGCTGGCTTGGTTATGAATATCAGAAGGTAGTCACCCTTCCCTGGCTTTGGGTAGCTTGGCCCTGTGCCCCTCTTTTGGGAGCCTTTCTGGTTAAACAGGACGTACCTTATCATAGGATGCCTTTCCCTCTCTTTTTAACTCTTTTTTGACTCTTGTTGCGCAATCAGTTGCTATTGTTCCGTATTTAAACTTTGCTTTTTGCCGCTTCGGCAACAACTATTTATACGCGGTCACAAGTCTGTATTGTATGCTGACAATTGACGGCTCGTATGGTGAGGGTGGGGGTGCCATTTTGAGAATGGCTTTGGCACTCTCTTCTATTACTTTTCAATCTTTCGAAATAGTTAACATCCGCAAAGGCCGCCCCAATCCAGGCCTGCAGCCGCAGCACCTTGCCTGCGTAAGGGCGCTGGAGGAATTCTGCAACGCGTCATCCGAAGGAGCTGCCATTGGCTCAACATCGGTTAAGTTCTTCCCGGGAAAGCCTCAGTCCAGAACGTTAAGCGTTGACATAGGCACAGCCGGCTCTGTCACTTTGCTGCTGCAGGCGCTGCTCCTTCCGGCATTGTTCGCTCCGGGCAAGGTGCGGCTGAAGCTCACTGGCGGCACTAATGTCAGCCACAGCCAGCCTGCCGAGTACTTCAGCAGCGTTTTCCTTCCTCAGATAGCTCGTTTTGGCAGCTGCAGCTTTTCGCTTTTGCAGCGGGGATATTTTCCCAAAGGCAACGGAAAGGTTGAGCTTGACATAAGGCCGGATTTTCACCTCGGCGACTATGACACTTTTGCGGATTTGCGCAAAGCCTTGTCTCAGCAGCTGCAAATCGGGGAAAGCCCGATTGCACATTCCGCTGCTAGCGGAATTGTGCCGGGAATAAGCATGTTTGAAAGAGGGAAGCTTCTGAAAATAACCGGTGTCTCGCACGCCTCGTCAGACCTGAAGTCTGCTGAGGTTGCTGAAAGGCAGGCGCATTCGGCAAAAATCTCTGTTTCGCAGCAGCTGCAGAAGCAAAACATTGCCTGCCCAATACTTATTCAGGCAGAGTATTCCAATTCCCTCTCAACAGGCTCTGGCATTTCCCTTTTCGCGCACTTTGCCGCAGCAGGTAAGGATGAGCCCGGCCAAACCAGCCCGGTGATTCTTGGCAGCGACTCGCTTGGCGAACGTGGCAAAATGGCTGAGGTTGTCGGGCAGGAGGCGGCATCTGCATTGGCAAAAGAAATCAGTTCCGGAGCTTGCGTTGACCGTTACCTGGCAGACCAGCTCATTCCATTCATGGCAATCACCGGAAATGGCAAAATAATCACTTCTGAAATAACAAACCACTGCCTGACAAACATTTTTGTCGTTGAGCGGTTCCTTGGCAAGATATTTGAGGCTGATAATGAGAAAAAAATTGTAAAGTCACTTTAGCGACGCCAGCTTCAAATCAGCTTCCACTTCAAGCATTTCGTATTCTATCTGCTTCTTTTCGTTGTTTGTCATGTATACTGTGTCGAAGACCG
>CAZBFZ010000121.1:0-2562 GCA_964491245.1 uncultured Methanosarcinales archaeon | reverse complement strand
TTGGTGCTGACCTTCATGCCGTTCTGCCTGCAAAAGTTCTTGAAAGCGGCAAATACCTCATCATCAATGGTCATAGAAACTTTTACCTTCGCCAAACAAAGTCAACCCCATACCAAGTACGTATTTGTCCATATTTGTATAGTTTAGGTATTTAAAGGTTTCGATTTCATTGCTCACAATTCAACACGACACATTGAGGCAATCAACAAAAGCCAAGCTTAAGCAAAAAAACAATAAGCTTAAATAATAATTGTTATTATTACAACGGTATGGTTAGAAAAATAACTGTATTGTCCGTTTTGGAACCATTACTAACGAAACCGAAAGATGCCATCCATTTAGCCGAACTGTCAAAGGCGGTAGGGGAGCCGCACCCAACTTTGAGACAGCACTTGAACTTCCTGGAACAGAAAGGCGTGCTTAGAAAGGGGGTAAAAGGCAGGCTCACGATTTACTCGCTTAACCTTGGCAACAGGAACATCATCGACTACCTTGTGATTGCTGAAAAAAATAGGCTCCTGAAAAGGTGTGGGCAGGAGCCCCTGCTAAAAGAGCTTGTCGGTTTCCTGCGCACCTTGCTTAACGAAAACAACAAGGCACTGATTTTCGGCTCTGCCACGGAGTCCTTAAAGAAGGCGAACGACGTTGATGTTTTAATAACTGGGAAGTTTGACAGCCAAAAACTGGAGAAGTTTGCAGAGAGGTTCAATATTAAAACGCATGCAATAAACGTCAAAGCACTCAGTAATGTTTCGGAAGCTTTGAGGCTCGAAATAACAAGTAAGCACCTGATCATCAGCGGGAGTGAAGAAGTAATAAGGTGGTTGCTATTGTAAGCCTGAAATGGTGCGGAAAGCAGCCAAAAGGGATAAAGCTAGTGGAGCCAAATGAGAACCTTGCGAAAGAGTACATTGCAACAGCCGAGGAAACGCTTGGAATCCTAAAGGAGATTGACGGAAAGTCGAACGTGTGGCTTGCCGCGACCAAATATTATCTTGAATACTTTGCAGTTTACTCGCTGCTTATGAAGCTTGGCATAAAGTCAGAAATTCATGAGTGCACAATAGCACTCTGCAGCTTTTTAGAAAAGGAAGGACTGCTTCCAAAGGGCACCTATAAGCTTCTTGCCTACGACAAGCAGCTAAGGATAGACAACCAGTATTATCTGAAGAACAGACAAGTCGTGGTCGAATACGACAGCATTGTCGATTTCTTTTTGGCGATAAAAAGCATAGCGGAAAACGTCACCTTGAAACAAAAAGAGGACATAAGGGAAAAGCTGGAAAAATCATTATAGCAGGTGCAAAAATGGACCAACACGGCAATTCAGGAGCGCATGGCGATGCAGGGGAAATGGGCAGCATGAGCCAGCCGGAGCTGGAGGAGCTCCAGAGGAAGAACTGCGTCTTCTGCCACATAGCTTCTGGCAAGGTCCCGGCGAGGAAGGTGTACGAGGACGATGAGTGCGTTGCCGTGCTCGACATCAACCCAGCGAACCAGGGGCATGTGCTGCTCATGCCAAAGGAGCACTACACCGTAATGTTCCAGGTTCCTGAAGATGCTCTTGGCCACATCTTCATCATTGCGAAAGGGCTCTCGCAGGCAGGGCTGAAAGCATTCCAGAGCAGTGGCACAACCATCTTCGCGGCAAACGGCATAGCAGCGGGGCAGCGGGCCCCGCACTTCATGCTTCACGTAATCCCCAGAACCCAAGCCGATAATGTTGGCATTTACATCCCCGCAAGGGCGTTCCCGGAAAAGGAGGCGGCGCAGCTCGCTGCCGCGCTGTCAGCGGCATTGGGCGGCAAGAAGGAAGTAAAGAAGGAAGCAGGCGGAGAAGTGGCAACCGCGGAGAAAAATAGCCGCGATGTTACGGATGCGAAAAAGAAAGATGAAGCAGTTGCGGCTGCGGAGATTGCGAAGGATGAAAAAGCATCGGATGCAAAAGCCGAAGGGAAAAAGGCAAAAGAGGCTGACCTTGACTCGCTGACGGATTTCCTGACAAAGGGCAGCGGCAAGGGAAGCTCAAAGGGTGGCGGCAGATGACGTGCCAGTACTGCGAAGCCGTCAGGGCAAAGGATTTTGTAGTGTACGAGGACGAAACAGCAGCGGTAATGCTCCACAAGTCGCCGGCAATGCCCGGGCATTTGCTCGTTGTGCCGAAAGAGCATTTTACAATCATGGAGCAAACTCCTGATTCGGTTGTCAGGAAACTGGCAGCCCTTTCAAACAAGGCGTCAACAGCGCTCGTGCAGGTCCTGGGAGCTGCGGGCGCAAACCTCATCATTGAGAACGGCACAGGGGCAGAGCAGCAAGTGCCCCACTTGTCTTTCAACATCATTCCAAGGGTTGAAGGGGACGGCATGAACTTCCAGTGGCAGCCCAAGAAGCTGAGCGAGGAGCAGATGGGCCTCGCCGAGCTGCAGCTTAAGGAGCAGACGAAAAATCTGGGCGTGGAAGCTGAAAAAAAGGGGCCAATCGCACTTGATGATGCAAAGGCGAAAGGCGAGGCTGTGCAGAAAAGCAACTACCTGACAAGGCAGCTGAGGAGGATACCGTGAT
>CAZBFZ010000120.1:0-2571 GCA_964491245.1 uncultured Methanosarcinales archaeon | reverse complement strand
TACGGAAGTCAATTTTGCCACTTGTTGGCAAGGCGCATCAGAGCACTAGGCGTCTACGCCGAGATATTCCCAAACGCCACAACCGCTTCCGGACTGAAAAACAAAAAGGTTGAAGGAATTATCCTGTCTGGAGGGCCTAGGAGCGTCTACGAAAACGATGCGCCAACAATTGACAAGCCAATATTCGCGCTTGGAGTCCCGATTCTTGGAGTGTGTTACGGCCACCAGCTCCTCGCCCATGCGCTTGGAGGGAAGGTTGTGCCCAGCAGCAAAGAATACGGCAAAGAGATATTGGTAACCACAGGTAAATCGCGGCTGCTGCAGTCGCTTGGCAAAAAAGAGCAGGTATGGATGAGCCACGGCGACTCAGTAACGCAACTGCCGCAGGGATTCAGCCTTACCGGAAGAACTCCAGACTGCAAAATAGCTGCCTACGCTGACGAAAAAAGAAGAATATATGGAGTTCAGTTCCATCCTGAAGTGCAGCACACCACGCATGGGATGAGAATATTGGATAACTTCCTCAGGATATGCGGCTGCAAGCGGGACTACACAATAAAGGGGCTGGATAAGAAAATTGTTGCAGAGATACGGACAAAAGTTGGCAATGGCGCAGTCATAATGGGCGTAAGCGGCGGTGTGGACAGCCTGGTCGCATCTGCCTTGATAAAAAAAGCAACCCCTAATATTTACTGCGTCTTTGTAGACCACGGCATAATCAGGAAAGGCGAAGCAGCGTACGTCAAGGAGCTTTACGAAAAGCTCGGCTTCAAGCACTACTACTACGCTGATGCCTCGCAGATATTCTACACCAGACTGAAAGGGGTTATTGACCCTGAGGAGAAACGCCGGATTATAGGCAAGACATTCATAGAAATTTTTGAGGCAAAGGTCAAGGAGCTCAAGGCGAGGCAGGGCCAGATAAGATTCCTAGGCCAGGGAACAATCTACCCTGACAGGATTGAGTCAGCCAAAGCGTCCAAAGCTGCTGCAGTGATAAAGACGCACCATAACGTAGGAGGGCTTCCTGAAAAGATGAAGCTAAAGCTCGTCGAGCCGCTCAAGGACCTGTACAAGGACGAGGTAAGGGAGCTTGGAGCGATGATAGGGCTGCCCAGGGATGCTTTAATGAGGCACCCTTTCCCAGGGCCTGGCTTGGCTGTCAGGATTGTTGGTGAGATTACTGCCGAGAGGATTGGCATAGTGCAGGAAGCAGACTTTATCTTCACTGACGAGCTCAAGAAGTCAGGGCAGTATGACAAGATATGGCAGGCGTTTGCAGCTCTGCTGCCAGTGAAAGCTGTTGGGGTCATGGGCGATTCGAGAAGCTACGGCTACATCATAGCATTGCGGGCTGTGACTTCTGTAGACGGCATGACTGCGGACTGGGCGAAGATTCCAAACGACGTTCTCGAAAGGGCTGCCAGCAGGATAGTAAAAAGCGTGAGAGGAGTGACCAGAGTTCTATACGACATTACGCAGAAGCCACCGGCGACCATAGAATACGAGTAGCTAATTTTTGTACCGGTAACTATATAAAAAGTGTTGTCACCATTTCAGGATACTCAAAAAAGCTTTAATAGGAGGGGTGTCCATTACGAGTGGGAAGTGAGTATAAGCTCATGGGTGAAAGGGGGTAGTGAAACTTGGGTTTTTTGGATTTTCTGAAAGCAAAAAAGGGCGGGAAAGAAAAGGAACGCCTAGGCACTGCACAGGATTTCCAGCAGCTGCCGCCGCTCCCGAATGATTCTGAGATGTATTCTGAGCTGCCGAGCCTGCCTGAAGCGCCGGAAACGCCAGGGCTTCCTGAAATTGAGCTTCCTACCCCGCTGAAAGGGCTGGAAGGCTTTGATTTCCCAGAAGGAATGGGTGAGGAAGCAGGCAAGAAGCCCGCGGCAGAACCGCTTATACCAGAATGGCCGAGGACTGCAGAAACCAAGCTGCCAGAACTGCCAGCCATGCCTGAGCAACCGGAAGAAAAACCCTGGGAAAACATACCCGTGGATGTCCCTGAGCTAAGGATGCCAGAGCCTGAGGAACAGCCTTTGGGAGGAAGCCTCGTAAGCCACAAAAGCGGCTTCTTTTTAAAAGCCGAGGACTTCAGGAGGGTCAAGGACGACATAGGCGCAATGATAAGGGTCCAGAAAAAGCACCATAAATTAACTGACATCAAAAAAGAGGAAAACTTGCATTACGAGCAAATGAGCGGGATAATTGAAGACATGCAGCGCAAGCTCATGCACGTGGACAGAACATTATTCGAGTGAAAAGGTGAAACGCTAATGAAATCATCGGTCTTTGTCAGGATAGACAGGTACAGGGAGCTTTACGGCGTCATAAGGCAGATACGGGCAAAGCTTGACGACGCAAAACAAGTGCTGAAGAAGATAAAAGACACAAA
Source organism: uncultured Methanosarcinales archaeon (assembly GCA_964491245.1). GTDB lineage: Archaea > Nanobdellota > Nanobdellia > Woesearchaeales > UBA10216 > UBA10216. The sequence goes on along the minus strand of CAZBFZ010000120.1, from coordinate 170 downwards.
AAGCCAGGAAGACGGCGAACTAGAAAGCTGGGAAAAGGAGCTTGCAACAGTTGAGCAAAAGCTGTCAGACATAAGCGGGGCAATGACCGAGAGATGAAACAATCCAGGAAGGAAGAGGACGTAGTGTATGTTGGGATAGATGACCCTGTCAGCTTAAGAAGGGAAGTCCT
>CAZBFZ010000119.1:0-2572 GCA_964491245.1 uncultured Methanosarcinales archaeon | reverse complement strand
TGCTTTTGTCGTCGGTGAAGCTGCTGCCTGTTGTTGATTTTACTGCCGGAGTGGCAGCGGAAAAAGACGTCCAGCTGACTTCGGCAGGCATTGTTTACAAGTCGCTTCTGTCCAGGCAGCAGTCAATCCCTGAGAAGGACCTTGAGACAGGCCGCGACCTTTTCCCTGAAGGCAGGCAGAAGGAGCTTGATACCCTTGCCGGGAAGATTCCCTGGAGGTGGCACGAGTACTCTGCATACGTTGGAATAATCCCGCTGCTTTTGGCAGCGCTGTCAATTGCCGCTTTCAGGAGGAACTGGAAGCTCATTTTGGCAGCCATGTTTTTCCTTGTCCTCGCGCTTGGCACTTACCTTCCGTTTGGCTTGTGGCAGCTCCTCAGGCAGCTTCCCTTTTTCAGCTCGCTGCACGGCCCTTCAAGGTTCATCATTGTCTTCGTGTTTCTGGCTGCGCTGCTTGCCGCAAAAGCGCTTTCTGCCGTGAAAATATCCTCAAATAGGAAGGTCCAAGCTGCGGTTGTTGCCGTAATTGTCGTGGCTGTTGCTGCCGACATGTTTTTCGTTTCAAGGCCGCTGCTCTCAAATGCCTTCCCGCTTGCCCCGGTTGAAATAAAGTCAACAAACATTGGCACAACTGATTTTATACAGATGGGCTCTTCAGCGCCCGAGCTTTCCCAGTACCCCAACCTTTTGCAGGGCATCGGGACATTGAACTGCTACGAGCGCCTCCATCTCAGGAACAGGGCGGTTCCGCAGTTTGTCGACGGAGAGCCTTACCCCGGCTTTGTTGGCAACGCCTACATTGCCGAGACAAACGAATCTGTGAACTTCACGCATTTTTCGCCGCAAAAAATCTCGCTGCGGCTGTCCGGCATCCCAAAGGCGGAAGCAGCGTTAGGCAGCGGCAGCTTTTCCGAGCTTACCCTGGTAATCAACCAGAATTATTACAAGGGGTGGAAGTTTGACGGCTCTTCGAAGGAAGCCGGCTCGCGCCGCGGCCTGCTTGCCGCCCTCATCAAAAAAGGCGACCTCGGCATGGAAGTCACGTTCGCGTTTTCCTCGCCAGCTTTTGTTTTTGGCAGCGCTGTTTCGTTATTGGCTCTTGTGGCTGCGTTTGTCGCGTTTTGGAAGCCCTCAAAGGCGGCCATGGCTGTGGAGCCGGCAGCTAAGCTTGTTAGGAAGCTTGAGTCTTATGTTTTCAGGCAGTCGTAGGCCTCGTACGCCTGCACAAGGCCCCGCCACTCAACCTGGAACTCTCTTGCAAGTTTGCAGTTTCTCTTTACAAAGCCGTCAAATTCGTCAAGCGTGGCAATGCCGAAGTCCACGGATGCGGCCTTGCCAACTAGGATCTTTCTTATTATCACAAACTTAAGCTCGTTTTTCCCCACCTTACCATCCAGCAGCCGCAGCGTTTCTGCCAGGTCAGTTGCCCCTGACCTGTACCTCAGCGCGTTGTTGTCGATGTAGTTCAGTGCAATCTCCCTTCCTGACAGCAGCGACAGCAGCGGGACAGTTGAATCATCCCCGAAAATTGTCTGTTCTGGCTGGCTATTGCTTCTTACGTAAGCCGCAATCTCTTCTGCCTGCGTGAAGTCCTGGAAGTCGTAAGATGAAAACTGCTTCACAGCCGAGAATCCGCTTAGCACCACTACGGCTGCAATTGCCGCAACCGCAATGCCATGCCTTAGCTTGGCTCTTTCAGCGAGCAATTCCTGCAGCCACAACAGGCCGTAGCATCCGGCTATCGCCATGAACGGGAAAGCGTACAGGAGGTAGTAGTTAAACGAGGTCTTTACTGCCGGGAAAGCGGCGATGTAGGCAGCAGCAATGGCTGCCGGTAAAAGGACTGCAACTTTATTCCTGTTCCTGGAGATAATTGCAGCTGCGGCAGCAGCAAACAGCAGCAGGTTCGTTTTTACAACCCTTAGGAATATTGCTGCCTTGTCAGCGTCCTCGGCCGGCTTTTTCAGGTGGTAAAGGTACGCCTGCCCAGCAAAGTCGCCTTTCGCGACCAGCAGGAAAAGCCCATTGGCTGCAACAAACACGATGGCAAACCCGGCCAGCAGCGGCATGAGCGCTTTTTTGTCTTTCAGGAACAGGACAGTAGCTATGGCGAGCATGGGCAGCATAATCAGGCTGAGCAGCGAGGTTGCAGCCGCAAGCCCAACGAGCGCGCCGCTTGCGAGGAACCTCTTATGGAGGAAGAGGTATAGCGCTGCTGTGATGAATGCTGTTGCGAGCTCTGCCCCTGTCGGGAAATTAGAGAACAGCATTGTGCCGTAGGAGAAAAGGAACAGCACTGCTGCAGCCACTGCTGCCTTGGCGTGCAGTTTCTCTTTTGCAATCGCAAAGACAAAAGCTGCCGATGCTATCATTGCAGCGGCTGACAGGAGCTTTAGCAGCAGGAGATTAAACCCGAACAGCTTGAATACTGCGGCATATAAATAAATCTGCAGTGGCGGATGGGCGAAAAAGAAGTCCCTGTAAGGAACCTGGCCTGAAGCGACAAGCTGCCCCATCTTGTAGTAAGTGTTCTCGTCGCTGACAGAGTAATCTGCGGCAGCTGCCTTGATGGC
>CAZBFZ010000118.1:901-2579 GCA_964491245.1 uncultured Methanosarcinales archaeon | reverse complement strand
TTGCGTTGGTATCAGCGCTTGGGGTAACAAACTTCAGGTTCGACACAACAGTGTGCTCTGCAATATCAACCTTGCCGCTTGCCGCGGATATGTTGAAGTCCGTTTGCTGCGGAGCAAGGTTGTCGTAGTCGTCAGCATCCAGAGTCTGAACAGACACTATGATGCTGCCTGCCGCATGGGAAACAGTGCCAGTTAATGACGAATTGGCAACAGAAACGTTCAACGGGTTGAACTGCAGGTAAATCTGCGCACCACCCTTCGTGGTTACGTTAATCACGTTTCTGTAATCTGCCACAGTCTCGTTTACACCCGCAGATTCCAATGTGCCATCTCCGTCCAAATCAATTCTCAGATCGTAGTTGCTGCTTGTGTCAAGCGAGGCGTTCCATATCTTGAACGTTCCTCCGCCGAACTTCAGCGTTGCATCTTCAGTGCCAACGCCTGCTCCTAGGCTAACTGCGGCTTTGTAGTCAACCTCAACCTTGTCGCCTGAGCCCAAGTTCTGGAATTCTATCTTCGGGCTTGTCTCGCCAGAGCCAATCGCGCTGATGTACCTCATACCGTAGGTCCTGCGCTCGCCCTGCTTCTGGGTGCTGTCAGTCAAGACAAAGTAGTCATTCTTTGTTATCGACTGGTTCTCGTTTAAGACTGTATCATCGTCATTGTCACCCACCTTGAGATTGCTTGTGCCAGAAGTGTAGGCAATTGGTATCTTTACGTTCTTGCCTGCGCCGTCAGCGAATTCCAGATAGTACTGGGTTGAGCCAGACGGAGTAAGCTTTATCTTCTCAGTTGGCGTTGGTTCCAATCCGCCGTATTCAATGTCCCAGCTGTTGAGCAATGCCTGTGGCCTTCTCAACTGCTTTGTGAGCTTTCCACCGGCTGGGACGTACTCGTCCTCATTTGCTGTCACGTTAACGGTTATAGATGTCAGCGTGTACGAGTTGGTGGTGGAAGTACCGGATACTGACACTTTTGTGCCGGTTATTGTTTCTGTGCCAACTTCCAGTGTCTGCTCACCGCTGAATCCTGAGGTAACGGACTGCGTGTCCCTCAGCCTGACCTTGTCAGCGCCAAGGTAGAACTCTGTCTTCCTGACACCGCCGGCAAATTCCTGGGAGATAATGTCCCTTATGCCGACTTGGGTTCCGTCCTTAAGCGTCTGGGTGCTTCCCTCTGACAGGGAGTCGGTCACTTCGCCGTTTACAGTGAACTTGGCAGTTGTTGAGCCTACGAAGTCCAGTGTGAGCTCGTAGTCCTTACCGCCAATCGTGTAGGTCTTGGTGTCGCCCTCGCTCAGGACGTCCTTGACTGCACCGCCCATGAAGGTAAAGTCGGTTTCGTTGTGGGTTGTCGCTGAATCTGTCCTAGCCTTTACAATAGACCAGTCCTTTCCGAGCATCTTTATGTTCTTGCCCTCAAAGTTCCAGAGGTAAGTGCCTGTGGTTGAGATTGCGCCTGCGCTGTCAGTTACGTCTGACTTCGCACTCTCTGTGAATTCCAAAGCATACCTGGCAATGACGTTGCCACTTGCGCCGTCTACGAACAAGTAGTCAGCTGCCTTGCTGGTGTCAGGGTCTTCTGCATAAACCACTGAAAGCATCGGGCCAGGGTCGTTCTTTGCCGGGTTGCTGTCAAAGTATATGTACTGCCTGTAGTCATAGTCGCCCTGCGTGTT
>CAZBFZ010000118.1:0-761 GCA_964491245.1 uncultured Methanosarcinales archaeon | reverse complement strand
AGAGCCGATAACGTCTGAGGACGCTGCGCTGTCGCCAACTACGAGAACTGCGTTGAACTTGCCATCTTTAACGAAAGGAGATGGATAGTCCTTGAGGTCAGCAGCTGCGGTTGCACTTAATATAGTTGCGCCCACCATGACTGCGCCTGTGCCTAAAGCCAATATCTTACTGATAGTTTTGCGTAACTTCACTCTCAACACCTCCATGTTGTACTTCTCATCATAATTGCCTTACGAAACAGCACCTTTTTGGCTGCTTCCAAGCCCAAAATCGCAGGGTATATATAAAGGTTTTGTTTGGCCTTCTTCACACCTGATTTTTGGACTTTTTTGCCTTCTTTTGCTTTTGTTTGCTCTTTCCCTGCCGTGCCCGCCTTCCAGGCAGCACTGCATACCTCGCAATACTGCTCTGCCGGCAAGCCGACTGAGAACACGTATTGGGTGATAGCTACTTTATAAAGTTTTCGGAACTGGAAGATATAAATCCGTCGAAAAATAGCCAAAAACGTATATAGGAATACGCATTAATGAAGTTTGCAAGATGCCTAGTAGGAAACAGCTTATCAGGGAACCGAGCTGGAAGCCGGCCTAATGACAACTTTTTTATAATGGGATAAGCCAACAAACGCGAGAGAAAACAAAGGGCTGGCAACAGCCGCCGCAGTTGCGCTGCTGCCGCTCTTGCAGCTTCCTGTTTTCTCGCCGGAAAAAACGCGGGGATGCCGCAGCGGCCAACCGGGGCAGGCTTAGGACCTGCTGGC
>CAZBFZ010000117.1:1430-2606 GCA_964491245.1 uncultured Methanosarcinales archaeon | reverse complement strand
GAAGAAAAATCGCCATCGCCAATATTCGAGTACGAGTCGTACACCAAAGGAAGGTTCTTCCAGGAGATGCTCACAGACGAGACAAAAGAGCTGATAAGGAAGAAAGGCATCAGGAACATCGCCATACTTTCAATAGCGCCAACAGGGACAATATCAAACATCGTGCTCGGCTACAAGCTCGGCGACAGGAACTTCATAGGCGTAAGCGGCGGGATAGAGCCAGTGTTCGCGCTTTACTACACGAGGAGGTCAGAGTCGTTCGGGAACCAGATGTTCAAGGTATTCCACTCAACAATTGACGCATACATACAGATGAAAAACCTCACAGCGGAAGCGCAGAAATGCACAGATGCGGAAGAGCTCAAGCGAGTACTGCCTGCGCACTTCTTCAGGACAGCGCACTTCATAGACCCAAGCAGGAGGATAGTTGTGCAAGGGCTCTGGCAGAAGTATATCGACCACAGCATATCATCAACAGTAAACCTGCCGGAAGACATAGACCCGGAAACAATATCCAACATCTACCTGGACGCGTGGAAGCATGGGCTGAAGGGAATAACAGTCTACAGGGAGGGCTCGCGCTACCCAATCCTGAGCACTGACGCGAAGAAAACAGAATGGCAGAAAATGAAGGAAGAAACTTACGACGTGGAGATTGACGGCGAGCAAAAGCTGATGAGGGGGGATGATGTGATGGCGCTCCCAAGCGGAAGGCTGACAACAGTACACGGCGCAGTGAGGAGCGGCCAGCTGGAAAAGAACGAGGGAAGGTTTGTGTTTTCAAAAACAGGCATGGTTGCCGAGGAAATGCCAATTCCGGCAAGCTCACCTGCCGCGGCTGTGGAGATAGAAAAGCACGACAACGAAATAACCGCCTCGGACATGAAGCTGAGCTCATGCCCGTCATGCAAAGAGAAAACGCTCAAGATTGAAAACGGCTGCCACTCCTGCCTCAACGCTGACTGCGGCTTTAGTAAATGTGAGATATAAAGCAGTTTTTGGATTGAACCTTTTTTTAAAAGGGTCATGATGAAAGAGTTCACTAAATGCCCGAGCTGCGAAGGGCAGGTAAAAAAAGAAGTCAAGGATGAAGGAACTTGCTACACCTGCGAGGATGAGGAAGGGTGTGGATGGGGCATCTGCACGTGACCTTCTTTGGCGCGGCAAAGAATGTCA
>CAZBFZ010000117.1:0-1330 GCA_964491245.1 uncultured Methanosarcinales archaeon | reverse complement strand
AATGTCAATCAAGAAATCCACATGACGAAAATGACCTTCTACACAGGAGCCGGGGACAAGGGAACGACCTCAATCATCGGAAGATGCGGCATAAACAAGGACGATGCCAGGATAGAGACGCTGGGGTGCTTTGACGAGCTCAACGCGATAATTGGCGTTGCAATAGCGTTCTCAGATTCAGCCGGCACAATAAGCGCGCTCAAATCAGTTCAGGATGACCTGCATACAGCCTGCGCAGAGCTTGCTGCAGCGGTTGAAAACATGCCAAGAATAACTGAAAAGCACGTCAGCAGGGTTGAAGGCATGATAGCAGAGGCAGAAAAGTACGTTGAGCCGCAGAAGTCATTCATACTGCCCGGAGGCGAAAGGGAGGCGGCCCTGCTGCACCTCGCTAGGACTGTTGCCAGAAGGGCAGAAAGGCAGCTTGTGAGAATGGCAAAATCGGCAGATGTCAATTCGCTGCTGCTGAAATATACTAACAGGCTTTCCTCGCTTTTCCACATCATGGCAAGGGTAGAAAACAAGCTCAACAACATTGCAGAGGAAAAGCCTAAGTACGAGTTCTGGGACAAGAAAAGCGCTTCTTTAGACAACGCGGCTTCCAGCAGCAACTGCAAGCTTGAAAGCTGTAAGTGGACAAAATGAACTGCCCCTACTGCGGCAACGAAGACCACAAGGTAGTTGACAAGCGCGAGGCAAACGAGGCAACCAGAAGGAGAAGGGAGTGCCTGCGCTGCAAAAAGCGCTTTACCACCTACGAAAGGGTAGAGCCTTTTGACATGGTTGTGGTCAAAAAGGATGGGAGAAGGGAACCGTTCAACCGTGAAAAGCTGCGCTCGGGGATGGTAAAGGCGTGCGAGAAACGGCCGATACCGCAGGAAAAGATAGACCGCGCAGTTGATGAGATAGAGGCTGAGCTTCGCAACGAGGAAAAAAAGGAGGTAAGCAGCAGCCACGTTGGAGAGCTTGTAATGCGAAAGCTCAAGAAGCTTGACAAAGTCGCATACATACGGTTTGCCTCTGTCTACAGGGAGTTTGCCGACTTAGAAAGCTTTGAGCAGGAGCTGAAGAAGCTGATTAAGAAATAGGTTTTTAAATTAAATCGGATTACTTGCAGGCATGAGGCTGGAGCAGATTCTGGATGCAGCGTATAAGGCGACATTGCCAATCAGAGTAATAGACAAGACAGTAAAGCTGGGTTACGACGCATTAGCTGCCGCTACAACAAGGGTTGGCTTTGACAGGTTCAGACTGGCAGGCTACGCCGCAGCCGGAGCAGGCATTGGCGCAGTTATTACGGTAGCTGGTTATGGCGTGGCTGGCAATTTTG
>CAZBFZ010000116.1:0-2618 GCA_964491245.1 uncultured Methanosarcinales archaeon | reverse complement strand
CCACAGCTTAATATAATCTAATTATATATAAACTTTTCCATTATAAAATAGTAACCACTTTTAAGTTGTTAAAATAGAAAGGTTTATAAGCTTCCTGGCACAGAAGGGGCTTATGCCAAACAATGAGCTTTCAAATTTATCGCCAGAAGACCAAGACCTTGCTGGAAAGATAAGGCAAGTAGAGGAGGAAACAAGAAGCCTTGTAGCTGAAGAAGCAAGAAACCCGAGCGCGAAAACAAAAGGCACCGAAATAAGAAGAGGAAGAATAAGCGAGCTGCTAAAGCCGCTGCTTGGAGGGAAAGAGCCAAGTACAATAATCCACGTCTGCCACATACCAAACAAGGACACCGGAACAGATTACCACACCCACTATTACGCTGCGGCAGAAGCGCCCCTCTCGGGCTTGCCTGACCCGAAAGTCCTCCCGCCTCACCTTGCACAGCTTTTCACAAGAGGCATGCTTGAGCCCTGCCTCGAGCACACCATAGAGATGAGCATTGGCGTAACAGGCCCCTGGGTTAGCCAAAAGAAAATAGTGCCTTACGAGTTGCTGCCAAGCCAGGCAAAAAACCAGCTGGAGCTGGAGAGGCTGGTTACAGCAGCAACAGAGGATTATGCCTTAGTCGGCAAGGAAATACAGTTGCCTCTCTACTACACCAGGGAAAGAAGAAGAAAAATTGCTGCTGTCGTGTTCAAAAACGCTGAGCTTTACAAAAGCGAAGAAGACAGGAAGCAGGTTGCGCAGCTGCTGCAGCAGATAGACGCCGCAATCTCATTGAGAGCAGAAGGAAAGGTTGGCGAGGAAGAGGTCAGAACGCTGATAGCCAGGCTAAGGGAAAAGCCAACAGTAGCAGCGCCACAAATTGCGGTTTTAGAACAAGCGGCACAGCAAGTTGCACAACAGCAGTTGGAAGGAACAGTCTCTGAAGCCTATGTGCAGGGAATGTATGCAATCCCTGCAAAGCTAAAGCACGGCGACATGATAAACGCCTTCCTCAGACGGTTTGAGCAGCCATACGAGGTTGCACTTGAGGTTGAGGCAGGGCTAAGCTTGTTCAGGTTCACAAAGCCAGGCCTAGACAAGCCAGAAGCAGTAGAAAAAGCAAGGGACCAAATACAGTGGCTTGAAACCGTTATCGGAACGATAAGAGGCATTGGAACAAAGGAAGGGCGGGAACAGAAAATAACCGAGTTATTACCAACAATATACCAACGATTCAGTAACCCGGAACAAAAGTGACGGTAGCAGATGTCAAGGCATTATTCCAATCAAAAGCAGAGGCAGATAACTTTATAAAGGCAACACCCATTCCATACATCGTGAACGGCCATGGCCGCCTGGTAACATCCGATCCCATTTCGAACTCGGCAATTAAGCGGGCGCACGTTCCTACCAGTACTGCACGTCGTGCGGAAACGCAGGATCGCTGTTCACACTTTTTATTCTAGGAGACAAAATCATGATAGTCAACAAAACCGAGTACATAAAGCACTTCGCAGAGCACTTCAGGATTAAGTAGGGACTTCGGAAACCCTGTAAAAGTAAGCCCTGCGGGCCCTGTAATTCTCTGGGTTCTCAACGATGCCTTCAAGCTCAAACCTCACAACACCTTTCCTGCTGGTCACCTTGCGAACCCTCAAGTGATTGCCCATGTTAACGACCAGGAAGTATCTGAGGGTGTTACTACCGTCGACGTAAGGAACAGCCTGCTTAGAAAAAGCGAGCGAGATAAACTGGCCACTGCCTTCCTCATTAACCTCCACAGGATTTTCTCCAATATCAACATCAAGGCCATTAACAGCATATGCGTTGAGCTTTCCAAAAAGGCGGGCTTTTGGAAGCTCGGAAATTTCACTCCGTGCCCGCATCACGCTCACCCTCTCAACCTTGCTTAATGTGAGCAGGGAGTAGAGAGCATCCGTTACCCTCTCAAGTGCCATAAAACGTGGGTTTTCCACTTTATTTATAAAGAATTTGGCAGCATAGGGAGTTCATATACCAGTATACTATACCAAAAGCTTTATCTATCACCTAGTGCCTAAACGCTTTTGGCGTGGCTTTTGTCAGAATCAAGCGGATTTCCGGAAAAGAGTATGCCTACCTGGTTGCGAACAGCTGGACAGGCTCAGGGCCAAGGCAGAAGGTGTCAAAATACCTCGGAAGGGTAATAAGGCCTGAAAAGGCAAAAAGTGAGGATTTAAAGGCGTTTCTGGGGCTTACAAGTGAAAAGGGCCTGGCAGAGTGGATAGGCAAAAGCAGCTTTGCAGAGATTGCTGCAGCATTGATAAAGCTGGAGCTAAATAACCACGGAATCAATTATGGCAGCGGCCATAAATTAAACGCTGAAACAGCCGAATTTGCCGACGACAAGGGCAGGGAAGCGGTATTTGCGCTCAACGACGGCTTTCTCTGCAGTCATACGGCTAAAAAATTACTGGAATACGACCCTGCAACAGACTATTCCGGCTACAACCTGGCGGATGCACTGACGGCTGCCGGGATAGCAGTCGAGAAGGACGTGTTCATCTCGCTGTTCGGAAAGATGCAGGCACAATTCCGCAACGAGCGGAATGTGCTATCGACCTCGGGTCGATACGCATCGGCTGCTGCCGATGCT
>CAZBFZ010000115.1:0-2624 GCA_964491245.1 uncultured Methanosarcinales archaeon | reverse complement strand
TTTTAAAATGTTTAAATGTTTATTTTAAACTGAAAATTAATACCATGTTTCCCTCCACAAAAATCATTATTATCACCGCCACCCTCGGCATCTTTTTAGTGTTTGCCGGAACCGCCAACGCCAGCATCATCCGCAAACCCCCGATAAATCTCGGCCTTGTGGGCTACTGGTCTTTTGATGTCGGCAAGGGCGGCCTGACGGCTGTTGACCAAAGCGGCAACGGAAATAACGGCACCCTCACCAACATGGACGCGGGTTCAGACTGGGTGGATGGAAAACTGGGACAAGCGTTGGACTTTGACGGGAGTAATGATTATGTGGATTTAGGAACGCCGTTTTCCTCTTTGGGGACTGATACCACAAAGACTATTACTGTTTGGGCAAAGTCCGATGTGGCAGATTACGGGGGCAGGGTTAGGATAGTAAGGATAGCGAGAAACAATATAAACGCTTCTGCGTTCTCGATTTCAACTACAAATGGTGGAAACTTTGAATATGTGTATGAACCTGCATCCGGAAGTAATGTTGTAAACTCTGGTATTGCGCATGGTACAGATTGGCACCATGTGGCCCTCGTGCAGGATGGTTCTACTGTTAATATATACGTCGATGGCGTCACCGGTGTTTCAGTAAATAATGCTCAAGCTACCATTGTTGGAACTCCTGATAATGCCACTATTGGCTCACGCCTAAATGGCGGTAGTCCAGGAGAATACTGGAACGGCCTAATCGACGAAGTGCGCATATACAACCGCGCGTTGAGCGCGAATGAGGTTGCGCGGCTCTACCGCCTGCAAAAACCAAAAATTTTAACGCCCAACAACAATGGCTTGGTGGGCTACTGGAGCTTCAACGAAGGCAGCGGCGGCTACGCGGGCGATATGTCGGGCAACGGCAACACCGGCACGCTCACGAACATGGACTCCTCCACCGACTGGGTCCCCGGCAAACTCGGCACCGCCCTAGACTTTGACGGGAGTAATGATTATGCCAGAGTTGCTAACTCTTCTACTGTTAGCCCAACAGGCGCTGTAACTGTAGGAGGTTGGTTTTACGGGCGAAGTTTTACAAATATCACGGGATCATATATTTCAAAAAGAAATAGCTACATTCTTCATCCCCAGACAGTTGGCTCTATGCGGTTTTATATTAATACGGGCAGTTGGTCTTTTGCTTCGACGTCAATAAATTCTATCCAATTGAATCAGTGGCAACATTGGGTAGGCACTTACGATGGATCTACCATCAAAATCTACCTAAATGGTTCCTTGGTAGGCAGTGAGCCCAAAACCGGTGCTATTGGTACAACCGGAGATGTGGTAATCGGGTCTGATACTGACTGTGCTTGTGGCACGAGATTTCTAAACGGCTCCATCGACGAAGTGCGCATATACAACCGCGCGTTGAGCGCGGCGGAGGTGGTGGGATTATATAATACCGGCCTTGCGAAAGTGAACACCTCCCCCCGCGGCCAGCTTTTGAACGGCCTCGTCGGTTACTGGACCTTTGACGGCCCGGATTTGAGTTTTACCACCAACCTTGCAACGGACGTTTCCGGAAACGGCAACAGCGGCCGGCTCACCAACATGAGCACCTCCACCGCACCCACCATCGGCCGCCTCGGCCAAGCCCTCACCTTTGACGGGAGTAATGATTATGTGGAACTAGGAACCTCTGCAGCCAACTTAGCCGGCGCTAGTGGTTTAACCCTTTCTGCTTGGGTAAATACTTCCGAAGACTATAGTGTTCAAGGATCTATATTAACGAGAGCGAACTCTTCTGTTAAGCAATATGCACTTTTTATTTCCACAGACTCTAATTTTAGCGGCTGGATCGCCAGTGGCGGGACAGGCGTGGCAAGTGCTGTAAGTGCCACCGCAGTGAATGTTGGCCAATGGTATCACGTTGTTTATACGTATGACGGAGGAAACGGGAAGATATACGTTAATGGTATTTTAGATGGCACAAGCAGTGGGTTTACTGGAGGCATCCAGGCCGCGACCGTTAATCTACGAATAGGCGCAAGATTAATACCAGAAGATGCTTTCGGCCACGCCTTCAACGGCCTCATCGACGAAGTGCGCATATATAACCGCGCATTGAGCGCAAGTGAAATTACGAGATTATACAATATGGGAAGATAGTTAAACCCTAAATCCTAATATCTAAATCCTAAACAAATTCCAAATGAACCAAATTCCAAACAACAAACACTATAATCTGGAAGAACGATGCCTGCAGTTTGCCAAACGCATAAATGCTTATGTTCGGAGATTGCCCAAAGATATCCCGAACAGAGAAAACGGAAAGCAACTCGTAAGATCCGCGGGCTCTTTGGGAGCGAACTACATTGAAGCCAATGAATCATTGAGCAAGAAAGACTTCATCATGCGGGTGAAGATTTCAAAAAAGGAAACAAAAGAGAGCCGGTTTTGGCTTATGCTCGCCGAGCCCACGGACAACAACCAAAAGGAGAGAAGCGCCTTGATTCAAGAAACAAGCGAGTTGATGAAAATCTTCGGAGCCATTCTGGAGAAATCAAAATAACGTTTGTGGTAGTGTTTGTGATTTGACATTTGTGATTTATAATTTGTTTAGTATTTAGAGTTTATAATTTAGAATTT
>CAZBFZ010000114.1:0-2683 GCA_964491245.1 uncultured Methanosarcinales archaeon | reverse complement strand
AAGCCCAAGCTGCTCAACAACGGCCTCGGCGCTGAACGGCGTCAGGTCGTCATAGCCCTGCCCTGTCCCGAGGAAAAGTATTGGCTTTTTTGTGACGTAGCTCACAGAAATAGCTGCCCCGCCTTTTTCGTCAACATCTGCTTTCGCAAGGATTATCCCATCTAATCCAATGGCTTCATTAAATTCCCGTGCCTGGTTTGTGCAGTCGTTTCCCGCAATAGATTCCCCTACAAAGATTTTGAAATCTGGCTTGGCCACTCTGGAGATTTTTTTAAGCTCGTCCATAAGATTGACATTGCTATGAAGCCTCCCGGCAGTGTCTATCAGCACAACATCAACGCCGTGAGCTTCCGCATACTTGACAGCGTCAAAGGCAACAGCAGCCGGGTCAGAGCCGTAGTCGTGCTTTATCAGCCTGATTCCAAGCTTGTCGGCGTGCTCCTGAAGCTGGTGTATTGCCGCTGCCCTGAAGGTGTCCGAAGCCGCAATGGCCACTTTGAGCTTTCTGTCCTGCAGCATCTTTGCCATCTTGGCAATTGTGGTTGTCTTGCCAGAGCCGTTTATGCCGACAAACATGATTTTGTACGGCTTTTTCGCGGGGAGAATTTCCTTTAGCCTTTCATTGAAGTCGTAGCCGGATGCGAACAGCCCTTCTATGCTGCCGCGCAGGGCTTTCCTTATTGTTTCCTCTACCTTGCCTCGCTGCAGCGGCTTGTCAACGAGGCTTTGCTTCAGGTCCGCTTTTATCTTGTCTATCGCTTCCACTGCCGCATTGTTTTCCAGCAGCGTCATCTCCAGTTCCCAGAACATCTGCCCGAACTTTTCTTCGGATATCCTTGTTGTTGTTACGGCTTCTGTGACAGCGCCCGTTACCCTTTGAAAGAGCCCTTTTTTAGGTTGTTCCTTTATTTCCTCCCTTTCAAGTTCAGGCTCTGCTGTTGTTCCTGTTACTGATTGTATCAGCTCCTCTGCAGTTTCCCTTTTGTCCTCAGCAGCAGGTTTTAATTCTGCTTGTTCCTTTACCGCTTCCGCCTCTGCCGCTTTTGGCTCTTCCTTGGCCTTCTCAGAAAACTTGCTTATTGCTTCGCTGAGCTTTTTCTTCAGAAATCCGAACATGGTGGCTACTCCTCGCTCTGCAGCATTTGGCCGAGCTGGCTTTCGAGAGCTGCTGCCTGGTCTGTGAGCCTGTTCAGCTCTTCGAGCATGCTTTCCTGGTATCCTGAAATCTCCTGCAGCTTTTTCTTCAGCATTCCCTTTGCTTCCTCAACCGTCTTCTTGACGCAGACGTTCCCTCCTACGTTCACAATCAGCTCGTCGTTGTTGTCAAGTGTTGCGCTGGCAAAGATCCCTTCAGTTATGGGAGCCAGCATGGCCGTCTTTTTCTGCGCATTCTTCAGTTCGTCAAGGCTTGACATGGCCGCCGCTAGTTCCTGCCTTTTCTCTTCCAGCGCCTCAATCTGCTGCTGGAGCTGCTTTATCTGGACTGATGCGATTCGCAGCTCTGCGTACTTGTCTTTGAGCGCGTCGTCTTTGATTCTTTTCCCCGTGCTTCCATCTTCAGGCTTGGCTTGCTTTGCAGCTTCTCTGTTTTTTGCGGTTGCCATAATGTCTGGAAAACGCTGGAGTGTTTTTAAAGGTTTGTGATAGAAAAGAGGGCTTTACTTCTTGTTGTTGGCTGACTTGTACGGATGCAGCGAGAATCCCCTTGCAATCCTTTCTATGGTGTCTGCAAGCATAGGGGCCCCTGAAATGATGTGGTAATTGCTTAGCATCTTGTGCTCAGGTATCGGTATGGTGTCGGTGAAAACAAAGCCCTCAACCTCTCCGGAGTCGTTGAGCTCTTTCAGCCTCTGCGTTGCAGGGTCTGTCAGCAAAGGATGCGTGCACGCTACCCATATCTTGCTGGCCTTGTGGTTCCTGACAGCTTTTACTGCCTCCACAATGCTGCCTCCTGTGTCTATGAAGTCGTCAATTATTATGGCATTCATGCCTTCGACCTTTCCGATGACGTTCATCGCGTTAGCTTTCTTCCAGTTAGGCCTGTACTTGTCAATGATTGCAATCCTGTCCGCCTGCATGGCATTGGCCAAATCGCGGGCCCTTTTCGCGCCTCCCGCATCCGGTGTCACAACCACAGTATTGTCTATTTTTTTCTCCTTGAAGAATTCGGCAAACTGGTAAATGGCTGACAGGTTGTCTACTGGTATGTCAAAGAAGCCTTCAATCTGCTGGGCATGCAGGTCTATTGTGATGATTCTGGCAGCTCCGGCAGCTTCCATCATGCCCGCAACGACCTTGGCTGATATTGGCTCCCTGCCTGTTTTCTTCTTGTCTTGCTTTGAATAGCCGAAGTAGGGCACGAGCAGGTTTATTGAGCTTGCCGAGGCTCTCCTGAGCGCGTCCATTATGAGCAGAAGCTCCATGACGTTGTCGTTCACGGGCGGGCATGTTGACTGGATGACAAACACGTCCGCTCCCCTGACTGACTCAAGAATCTCAACCCTTGTCTCGCCATTTGGGAACTTGCCGATGTCTGCCTTGACGAGCGGGATGCCAACGCTCTTGGAAATCTCCTTGGCAAGCTGCGGCACAGAACTCCCAGAAATCAGCTTCACGTAGCTCCTGTCTTCGCCTGCGATTTTGCCAAACCCCCTTATGTGCTTGCTTTCAGCAACCCGCAGCA
>CAZBFZ010000113.1:0-2699 GCA_964491245.1 uncultured Methanosarcinales archaeon | reverse complement strand
ATTATAACCCACACCACTAGTGCCAGCCCCTATAGTGACCGGATCAGGATCTGTGGCAATGCTTCCGACAGCAGCCACAGAAGCAACCTGAACACCATTCCTGTAAAGCCTTAAGATTGTTCCATCTTGGGTCATTGCAGTATGCACCCACTGGTTGAGCGGGAAACCTGAAGTATCTGTAGCTGTTTTAGAGCCTCCAACGTTCACAATTGCCTGCAATTTATCGGCAGATAGCCTAATTAAATACGGATTGTTATTACCATATTTGGTGACTATTTCATGAGTGCCTGAACTTTGCCTTGCATTAATCCATGCTTCAAGAGAGACATTTCCTACAATATTAAACATAGAAACATTTAGCAATGCAACAACACTAGCTTTAGCACTGCTTCCGGAGAACTCCAATCCCTCTCCAAACTTTCCTGAAAGATTAACCACACTCCCATTCATCAAGCTTGCATTATTCCCGTAAATGCTCCTGTCAATTCCATATCCTGAATGCTGCGCAATTATTTGTGATGAAAGGGAAATGTTCCAGACTGCGACTTCGTCAAGAGTGCCGTTATAGCTTGCGAACCCTCCTCCCCCACCAATTCTAATAGGAGTTGTGCTGTTAAATAGTCCTCCAGGAGTAACTGTATCTTTTACTAAAATACCATCAACATAAAGCCTTTGAGTTGTTTCATCAAAAGTTCCTGCAAAATGATACCATCTATTTTGTGATAATGCGCTTGAGGTAATGCTGCTTTGAGTACCATCATGAGATATTATCCACCTTGCAAGATTACCGCTTCCAACTCCTAAAGAGAATGTAAATAGTCCTCCAGTAGTAATTTTGCTCACAATGGCATTATTGTCTCCAGTGAAATTTACCCATGCCTCAACTGTAATTGAATTTGATCCATTAAAGTTTTTTGAATGCGTAACATTAATCCATTCGCTATCTTCATTAATATCACCTCTGCTTTCAAACATAAATCCACCGCCAAATCTACCATTTTTAGTAAATTGAGGCCCGCCATCAGAATCATTAGCTAAAGTTCCATTATTGCCGTATTGCGAGTAATCATAAACAGTAAAGTTAGTTCCATTCAAGTAATTCTCTCCAAAAGCTGAATCATTATTGAATTTCATATACAAGACAGTACTTGCATTTGGAGTTGTTCCATTCTGGTAAATCTCTTTTGCACTCGCGCTGTCAAACGGCATGTAAAGAACTAAATTCGTTTCAGCAGAAATATTATGCGTGACATTTAACTGCCTCTCGCTTTCCAAAGTGTCATTGTTGAACTTCATGTACAAGACAGTTGAAGCGTTAATCAAATTGCTTAAATCAGTTTGATACAAATTGCTTACTCCCTTGTCATCAGCGCCTTGATACCATGAGATATAGCTCCAGTTCACAACTGCATTTGCGTCAAATACTTGGGATGTGAAGTTTGAAATGTTGAAATAGCCCCAGCCGAGTTGGTAATGTTGGAGGATTGTTTCGTTGCTTAAAGAAATGTTCCAGATAGAAACCTCGTCAAGAGTTCCGTTCCATGTTTGTCTAACGTCTGGCCTTTTGCCAATTGTCAATACAGAATTTATGTTGCCTACACTGTTCGAAGATGTTGTGTCTGCAATAGAAATTCCATCAACATATACATTATACGCATTTGCTTCTTTTCTTGCAACAAGATAATGCCATTGATTATTTTTAATTCCAGAGTCTCCTGTAACGCTAATTTGAGAACCTGCATTTGCAGAGAAGAATCTTGGCCTAAAAACTCCACTTGCGACTTCTAAAAAGAAAAACCATCTGTTGTCGCCATCTTGGACTTGACCTATAAGACCAGAATCCGGCTGTATATCTTTTGACATTGCCCACAATTCAATAGTCCAATCCTTGTCATTATTTGCACCATCCAAATCAAAATCATTGCTGTCAGCCATAGTAACATTGTCATTAATTCCGTCAAATGTAAGCCCGAAGCTTCCAAATTTGGTTGTAGAATTCCATGATGGATCACCTGCAGTTGTTGTGTCAGAGCCGAGTGTTGCATTGTTTCCTTGGTATATTGAGCTGTCATTTGCATACTGCCCAGTCCCTTCTTCAAAATGCAGCAATAAGACAGTTGAGGCATTCGGTGCAATAAATCTCTCTTTCGGCAAATTTTGTGTTTGATTCAATAACGAGCTTATGTTTATCGTGACATTTGCACCTGCTCCTGTTCCGACAACCCTTGAAGTTATTAAGTTTAAACCAGTAGTGAGATTTCCTTTCACAAAATCAGTATCACTGTCATCAGCAAAATTTCTCCTTGAAGGATTTGTTATGTTGAAGTTGATGTTTGACTCGTCAAGGAAAATGTCAATTGGGTTGTTGCTTACATTGCTTCCATTTGAAAGATTGATATGGCCGGAGACAGCAACATTTGCGCCTATTAACACAGCGCTTAAGTTGAGGCTCATGTTCAGCTGCAGCAGTGTAATGACACCCTGGCTTGATATGTTCACCAAAAATCCGTCAGAGTCAAAAACTGTTATGTTCCATCTCCATGTTCCTCGCTGGGTTAAATTGAATGAGGCATTGTACAAGTCTCCAACTGCTGAAGTGTCTGACAAATTGATAATGCTTCCATTCGGAGCAAACAAAGTAAAGTTGACATAAACAACTGTGCTGTCGGAATCTGTGACATTCGCAACAATTGTGACAT
>CAZBFZ010000112.1:0-2736 GCA_964491245.1 uncultured Methanosarcinales archaeon | reverse complement strand
GGCGTGGAAATCTCTATCGTAGGCCTCCAAACCGGCTCAGCCAGTTTTCCATTTCGTATCATGTAAGCCTCGGCCCCTGTATACTTCGCATTAAGGCGTTTGTCATCAATGTTCCACTCCATGAAATTCTTAAGGAACACGCCATTCTTTACAGACTCTATTAGCTCTTCTTCACTGTGGTTGCCGGGCTTGACTATCGAGTTTGCCATCCTGACTATCGGCTCGCGGTCATAACCTACTGCCCTTGAAGAGCCGTTGCTCTTTGTGCCCAGGGCAGCGGCTGTTTCGCGGTTGTGGAGAAGCTCTGTTATGATGCCTTTCCTGATAAGCCAGCGCTCCCTCGCTTTTACGCCCTCATCATCATAAAGGTAATACCCGAAGCTGCCCCGGATGGTCGGGTCATCAACTATGTTGACAGCAGGAGAGCCAATCCTTGTGCCAAGCATCTTTGCTGAAATAAAAGACTCGCCAGCCTGCGCCGCCTCCCTTCCAAGAACCCGGTCTGCTTCGTAAGGGTGGCCAACGCTCTCGTGAACCATGATTCCCGTTATCTGAGGGGCAACAACGAGGTCAATCCTGCCCTTTGGAGCAGCGACAGCCTTTTTTATGTTGTTGCGGGTTGCTTTTACCTCTGAAGCCAGCAGCTCAGGAAAATTGCAGCCGGTAATTTTCTCAAACCCGCCAGCTGCGCCGTACTGCCAGTACCTCTGCGCAGTCCTGCCCGCTTCCTCAACCGTGACAAAGTACCAGAAGTCTGTCCTTGGAATCTTAGACAGCACGCGGCTGCCTTCAGAATTCACAAAATATTTTTCCGTATAAAAATCAGACATGGAAAAAAATCTCCCGGAAACGTTAACCTTTGTTGCCTTAATGGCCTTTTCCGCATCAAAAAGAACCTTCAGCTTCTCTTTAGGGCTGAGGTCAGCGAGCTTTACTTTCTGCTTCACTTCATAACCGGCAACTTCAGCCTCTGCATCACTCAGCTTGACCTTTTCCCCAATCCTTGAGGCAGCTGTGGTAAGCTTGGCCGCCTTTTCAACAACCCTCTTTATGTTTTCCCTTGAAATGTTGTTTGTTGAGGCAAAGCCAAGCGTGCTGTCAATGATAACCCTGACTCCAATGCCCTGAACTCGGTCGAAGCCAGCCACTTGCGGCACTCCGTTTTTGAGAACAAAACCGTTCACGGCAGTTGCTTCAAGGCGTGCGTCAGCGTAGCTCGCACCAATCTTCCTTGCATACTCAATCGCGAACAGCGCAAGGTCAAGATCCAAAGATTCTTTAGACTTTACAGGTGTGGCAACAGACTTAGCACGCATAAAAAATCCCCAAAAACACGCTGCGAGCAGCAGATATATAAAGTTTATTGGCTACCTCGTAACTTCAAAGCTTCGGACCTGTTCCAGAAGCTTTTTTGCCCTTGCATTTGTGTTGAAATGCTTCCTCACAGGATCAAGAAGCTCGTTCAGCTTCCCGGCAACAGCGTTCTTAAGGTCCATAGGGTGAATCTTCCCCTCAGCGTAGAGCTTTTCCAGCTCGCTATAGCCGCCAACATTCAAGCTGCCGCCAAACTTCTCAGGCCTCTTGATTTCCAAATTTGCAAATTTCTCAAAAACAATGTATTTGCAGTACTCAAGAACAGGGTTTTCCTCTATCCTCTTTTCAGGACAATAGGCCTTGCTTATTTTCCTCTTAACATCCCCATCCGAATCAGTCATAAAAATAGCAGTCTCGGGCTTCGACTTCGACATCTTCAGCTCAATAGCCCTTTCGGTTGCGTCCTTAACATCCGTCCTCGGCTCACCCAAGCCCATAAGCATGTGGTGGCTCACCACAACAGGCTTCCCAAAGCCAAGCTTGGGCCCTACTTCCCTGGCAAGTATGTTCACCTTGCGCTGGTCCATGCCGAGCTGAGTGATGTCAGCTTTCAAGTGGAAAATGTCAGCGCATTGCATGCAAGGGTAGAAAATCTGGGCAGCAGAAAGCTGCTCTGACTCCTTCCTGCCCATTATCTGGCTACAGCGGATTATCCTTTGGACTGTGCTGTTTCTTGCAATCTGAACAACCTTCTTCCAGTACTCGTCATCAGCCATGACATCCTTAGCCCACAGGAACTCAACACTTTCTGTTTTCATGCCGGCTGCCTTCCACACTTCAACCATGTAGTCGCCAGCAATGCGAATCTTCTCCAAATCACCACCGAGCTTGTTGTTCATCCAGCCAAACCAGTCCGCAACCCACATCTTGAATCGGCAGCCGGCCTTAATCATCTTGTTGACATTGATTGCCCTAAGAATGCCCTGCGCTATGTGCATCTGGCCTGACGGCTCAAACCCATCATAAGCCACAGGGTGGTCCTTTGCCTCAAGAAGCTGCCTGAGCTCGTCAACAGTGATGATTTCCTCACCAACTTCCTTAATCAATGACAAACGCCCTTCTATATCCATGGCAGCAGCAGCCGCAACGAATGTTATAAATCTTTTTGTTTTACCACAAATCTTGCAGCTTGGCCGAAAATTTTCCGGAAAAGTTAGGTGGATTTCTTGGTAAAGCTTCTTTGCAAGTCCTGCTTTGGCAGGACTGCACAGTCGACTGCGGTCGACTTGTGCTTGCCAAAGAAGGTCACTGGACACTGGACAGATGCCCAGGCAATGTATTTAAACACCAACGCACAGTTTCAGGCTGAAATGGCAGCTTTAGCAGATGCTGAGGGCAATGGAATGGCTGGAGTTGTGGAGG
>CAZBFZ010000111.1:0-2763 GCA_964491245.1 uncultured Methanosarcinales archaeon | reverse complement strand
TGGTGGTGAATGAAGTATGCTTCTTAAGAAGAAGGGCTTTCCGGAGGTTGACGAGCTTGTTTTCTGCACCGTGACCAGCGTGCAGAGCCACTCTGTTTTCGTTAAGCTTGAGGAGTATGGCCTTTCCGGCATGATTCACATCTCAGAGGTTGCCCCAGGCAGGATTAGGAACATCCGCGATTTTGTCGTTGAGAACAAGCCTGTGGTGTGCAAGGCAGTCAGCATCAACCAGGAGCGCGGCCACATTGACCTTTCCCTGAGGAGGGTTACTGAGAGCCAGCGCCGCGCCAAGGTCAATGACATTAAGCAGGAGCAGAAGGCTGAGAAGATTGTTGAGCTCGTTGCGAAGCAGCTTGCCGTTCCTGTTCCGGAGCTGTATGCGCAGATTTCAGAGAAGATTTCAGGCAGGTTCAGGTCGCTTTTTGAGGCGTTCATGGCCCTTGCTAAGGGAGAGGCGCCGATAGATGGCCTTTCGCTTCCGAAAACCGTATCAGAAGCGCTGAACGAAGCTGTCATCCAGAGGATTAAGCCGCCTATAGTCGAGATTAAGGGCAGGCTGGCGCTTGCGAGCTACGGCCCTGATGGGGTTTCCTTGGTAAGGGAAGCCCTGAAGCTTGCAGAGAAGGAGGGCGCTCACGTTTCCTACCTCGGAGCAGGCACATACCTGGTCAAGGTTACCGATGAGAACTACAAGTCAGCCGAGCTGGTGATTGGCAAAGCCGCAGCTGCGGCTGTCAGCTTTATGGAAAGCAAGGGCGGCGAGGGCAGTTTCGCCAAGGCGTGAGGGAATAACTAAAATGAATCACCTGCTTTTTTGCCCGAATTGCAAAAATTACACGCTAAAAGAACAATGCAGCGGCTGCAGCTCGAAAACAATCATGCCCAAGCCCGCAAAGTACGGTCCTGAGGACCCTTACGCCTCTTACAGGAGGAGGGCAAAGGAAGGGCAGCTCAGGGCGGCAGGGTGGCTGTGAAAAATGGCAGAGTGGTCGGTTAAGCAGTTCGCGAAAAGCGTTCCAAAGCTTTCAAAGGCAGTGCTTATTGTTGGGCTTCCAGGCATTGGCAACGTCGGGAAGGTTGCTGTTGACTTCATGGCTGAGGAGCTAGCTGCTGAAAAGCTTTACGAGTTCTTTTCCTTCAGCCTTCCGCACTCTGTTTTTGTTACTGAGGAGAACCTTGTTGAGCTTCCCTCAATCTCGCTCTCACTCAAGAGGGGCCAAGGCAAGAGGCCTGACATGTTGTTCCTTGCAGGGGATGTCCAGCCGATAAGTGAGGAGTCGTGCTACCTTCTGTCTGATACTGTCCTTGATTATTTTGTGAAGCTTGGCGGCAGCCAAGTTGTTACCATTGGGGGAATAGGGCTGCCTGAAATTCCCAAAAAGCCGAGGGTTTACTGCACAGGCACTTCCAAGGAGGCTGTTGGCTCGTTTAAGAGGGTTGGCGTTGAGCCTAGCCTGTATGGCGTTGTCGGCCCCATAATTGGCGTGACTGGAGTAATGCTTGGGCTTTCCAAGAGGAGGGGCATTTCCGCTGTTTCGCTGCTTGCAGAGACGTTCATGGACCCAAGGTACCTCGGCATCAAGGGCGCGAGGGAGGTTGTTTCTGTCCTCAACGACAAGCTTTCGCTTGGCATAAGCATCAGGGAGCTTGACGCTGAAATAAGGGAGATGGAGTCAGAGGCGGCCGACAGGGCAGGGCCTGCTGGCCTGCCAAAAGCCCTTCGCGGAATTGGCAAGATCAGGAAGGGCGAGGATGTCAGCTACATAGGGTAAAATTCAAGACCACGTTGTTGTTAGAGAATTTCTCAATTACTGCAAAAGATACAAAAGCTTATAAAATGCTTTCTATTGAAATCTCTTCCATGTCTTTCAGGATAAAAAAGGTGCACGCCAGGGAGATTCTTGACAGCCGCGGGAACCCGACTGTTGAGTGTGATGTTATCCTTTCTGGAGGCATCATGGGCAGGGCCGCTGTTCCCTCTGGGGCGTCAACAGGGAAGCACGAGGCGCACGAGCTTCGCGATGGCGGGAGGAGGTTTCGCGGCCTTGGCGTTTTGGCAGCGGTTGACAATATTAATTCAATAATTTCTAAAAAAGCAGTTGGCCTCGACTGCAGCAAGCAGCAGCAGCTTGACGGGCTGATGATTAAGCTTGACGGCTCCTCAAGCAAAAGCCTTCTTGGCGCAAATGCGATTCTTGCTGTCAGCCTGGCTGCGTCAAGGGCAGCCGCAATTGCATCAAAGACGCCCCTGTATTCCTACCTGGCGCACAGCATCACCGGAGCAGCACAAAATAAAAAGCAGCCTCACAGCAGAAGCCATAAAGGCAACAGGTTCATCCTGCCAGTCCCTTTCTGCAACATAATCAATGGCGGCAGGCATGCCGGCTCCAGCCTCAAAATCCAGGAATTCATGGTTGTCCCGACAGGTTTCGACTCCTTCGGGTCAGCCATCACTGCTGTTTCGGAGGTTTATCACGAGTTAAAGTCGCTGCTGCAGCGGAGATTCGGGAAATCTTCAGTGAACGTTGGCGATGAGGGAGGATTTGCTCCGCAGCTTTCAACAGCCCATGAGGCATTGTCTGTACTTGAGTCAGCGGTTGCGGCAGCCGGCTACTCCAGAAAGGTGCAGTTTGCTATCGATGCTGCGGCATCGGAGTTTTACAGCAGCAAGGAAAGGAAGTACGAGGTTACGCAAGGGAAATTTTTGGCAGCTGCCGATATGGTGGATTACTACGTCCAGCTTGCGAAAGACTTCCCCATCGT
>CAZBFZ010000110.1:0-2932 GCA_964491245.1 uncultured Methanosarcinales archaeon | reverse complement strand
TCACCACAACAATGTCGTTAACCGTAACCTTCTCAACAGGTATCTTCTCCTCTTTGCCATGCCTGATCACGGTTGCCATTTTTGGCTGCAAATCAAGAAGCTTCCTTATGGCAGCTGACGCTTTGCCCTTCATGTTGTGCTCCATGTACTTGCCGAGCAGGATGAAGCCGATAATAAGGCCTGACTCTGTAAAGTACACGTGCTCGCCCGGGAATATTGGCTGCCAGAGAATTCCCTGAAACGTGACAATCGTGCTGTAAAGCCAGGCAGCAGAAGTGCCAAGCGCAATCAGGCTGTCCATGTTTGCCTGTTTTGCTTTAATTGCGTCAAGAGCCCCCCTGTAAAACCTCCAGCCGGCAATGAACTGCACAGGGGTTGCAAGAAGGAACAGCCAAACATTGTGTGGCAGCAGCCAGCTGATTTTGTAAAAATACTCGAAAATTGCTGTCGGGATGCCAAGGGCAAACGCAAAAGCAGTAAGCAGCTTAAGCTTTCTCACCTCTTTCGCAGGCGCAAGGAACGTTTCAAGGCACTTGCCGCTGCAAAAAAAGTATTTCGAGCCATCCTGCTCTGCGTGGAAGGGCACCTTGCCCTCATCCACGTACATGCCGCAAACGACGTCTTTTGCCATTTCAGAGCCCTGACATCGCTGGGGCAGTTAAAATTCTTGCGCTTTATTTTCCAGAAACGAGTCCCTGCACTCATTACTGCAAAAATAGTATTTTTTGCCGCCAACTGATGCCGAAAGTGTCCCCTTGATGTTTTCGTCAACTTCCATTCCGCACAACCTTTTTACGAAAAAGGTTGATCAAAAATCGGAGGGATCGGTCGCCATTACCCCCCGAAAGCGCTTATTATGCCGAATATCAGGACTATGCCTGCGACCATGCAGGCAAACTGGATTATGGACTTCCACACTCCTGTCTCCTTGTGCAGCTCAGGAATCAGGTCGGCGCTTGCAATGTAAATAAAGCCCCCTGCTGCGAAAGCCAGCAGGAAAAGCGTGGGATGGGCCAGCTTGCTCAGGAAGAAGTATCCGGCAAGGCCGCCAACAACTGCCGCCAGTGCTGAGATGAAATTGTAAACCAGGGCTTTCAGCTTTGAGAACCCGCCGTAAATCAGCAGGGCAAAGTCGCCAATCTCCTGCGGAATCTCGTGAAGGGCGATTGCGACTGTTGTTGCGATGCCAAGAGGAACGTTCGTGAGGAAGCTGGCAGCGATTATGGTTCCGTCAAGGAAGTTATGCACTGCATCGCCAATGAGGTTGAGGTAAGTGAAGGCGTGCACCTCCCTGTGAGTTTCGCCCTTTTCCTTAAGCTCGCGGTGGTGGTGGTGGTGCCACGAGATAAACCTCTCTATCGAGTAAAAGACAAGCAGGCCTGCCAAAACGTAACCGAAAACAGCAATCGCCTCAACTCCAAGCCCCTCGCCTGACTCAAGGGCTTCCGGCACGAGGTCAAGCATGGCTGCTCCAAGAAGAGTCCCTGCCGCAAAAGCAGTCAGGGCAAAGAGGATGTTGTTGAGGACTGCCTGCCTTATTAAAAGTGTTAGGATGCCGACGAACGACACCAAGCTGACTATGAATACGCTGAGCAGTATCATTCCAAGCTCGTAAGCCACCGGCTAAACACCCCCTCTCAGCTCAATTGCCCTGGCAACCCTGTGGACTGCAAGAAGGTAAGCGCCTGTTCGCATGTTAACATTGTGCTCCTCTGATTTTGCAACGACCTTGCCGAAGGCGCTGGCAACAATCTTTCCCAGCTTATCGTGGACCTCATCGTCTGCCCAGTAGTAGCCGTAATTGTTCTGCACCCACTCAAAATAGCTGCCAATGACACCGCCGGAATTTGCAAGCGTGTCAGGCACAACCGTGACATTTTTTTCATGGAGAACCTTATCAGCTTCCGGAGTAGTTGGCCCGTTGGCAAGCTCAACAACAACTTTGGCCTTTATGCTGTTCGCATTCTTAGCTGTTATCTGGTTTTCCAAGGCGGCAGGGATGAGCATGTCAACGTCAAGCTCCAGCAACTCCTCATTGCTTATAACTCCGGATTTGCTGCCGTTAACCACAGAGCCGAGGTAGTAGCATTCAGCGATTTTGCCCTTCTCAATCTTGCAAGT
This sequence comes from uncultured Methanosarcinales archaeon, assembly GCA_964491245.1. Taxonomy (GTDB): domain Archaea; phylum Nanobdellota; class Nanobdellia; order Woesearchaeales; family UBA10216; genus UBA10216. The sequence goes on along the minus strand of CAZBFZ010000110.1, from coordinate 811 downwards.
CATGGCAGCTGCCGGGTTGAGGCCCTTCTTGTTGTAGATGGCTCCTTGGGAGTCGCTCAGCGCAACCACCTTGTAGCCGGCATCGTAAAGGAACTGCGCAGCGTTGTGGCCGACGTTGCCAAAGCCCTGAATGGCAACAGCGGTAGACTTCGGTTTCAGCTTCAGCAGCTTCGCAACCTGCTGCACAGCGACAAAGCCGCCGTAGCCCGTAGCTGATTCGCGAGCTCCAATTCCGCCAAGCTCAACAGGCTTGCCAGTAAAAGCGGCAGGCGCATGATGGCCGGTAAGCTTCTCGTACTCGTCAAGCATCCACGCCATTACCTGGGCGTTTGTGTACACGTCAGGAGCAGGAATGTCCTTGTCAGGGCCGATGTATTCAACGAACTGCTGCACGTAGCCGCGGCTGAGCCGTTCAAGCTCGTCCTTCGAGAACTTTTTCGGGTCGCAAATAACACCGCCCTTAGCTCCCCCAAACGGCAGGCCAGCCAGCGATGTCTTCCACGTCATCCACATGGCCAAAGCCCTAACTTCGTCCATTGACACCTGCGGGCTGAACCTTATGCCGCCCTTGAAAGGGCCAAGCGCGTCGTTGTGCTGCACCCTTAGGCTGTTAAAATTCTGGGTTGAGCCGTCGTTCATCCTGACAGGTATGTCATCAGAAAGCTCGCGCTTTGCCTGCGACAGCGCAGCAAAGGTTTTCCTGTCAAGCTTGAGGATGTCGGAAGCAATCTTAAGCTGCTTCCTTGCAGAATCGAAAGGGTTAATTGCTGAAGTGGCCATCAAAGGCTATAGCCGCAGCGGTGTCTTTTAT
>CAZBFZ010000109.1:0-3033 GCA_964491245.1 uncultured Methanosarcinales archaeon | reverse complement strand
AGCTTTTCGTCATCAATCTTCGAGCCCTTGATGAAAACTGCCGAGATGTTTTGCTCTGAGCCGAGCACTGCAGGCAGCTTCTTTGCTTCTGACTGCAGCCTTTCTGACTGCCTGTTTTCTGCAGCCGGCCCTGACAGGTAGAAGAGCATTATGACCGCGATGATGAACATGGCAACTGCCACAATAGCGTCTGTTGAAAATGTTTGGGCCTTTTTCATTTTCCTCATCTCTCTTCTGTTATGTGCAGCATAAGCTCATGTGGTCGCAGCATTCCTCGGCTGTCACGCTTCCGCCGCAGCCTGCCCCGCAGTCAGCCTGCTGCGCTGCTGTAAGCTGAATAGGCCTGAAAATCACAATGCCCTGCTCCTTGCGCACCGTGTTTTGCCCTCTTACAATGTTTCCGCGCACATCCCTCGGGAGCAGCTTTGTCACGTTTATTGGAACGTTGGGCCTTTTTGATGCGACAGTCACTATCGTCACGTTTGCCTGCCCGCTTATCAAGGTTGAGTTGAGTATGCTGGTAATGTACGGCTGCCCGTTAAGCGTTGGGGGCAGTGCGAAGGCGTGGAAGTAGCCGTTCTCAGAGTCAAAGGCTATCTTCGCTTCCTGCTCCAGCACATCTGCAATGTCCTGGATGAGTGCCCTGTAGTTGGCATCGCTGGCTGTTATGATGTCGTCTGACACCGCTGCCAGCGTGATGATAAGGAAAAACGTCATGAACATTACCAGCATGGCAGCCTCATTCGCCGACTGCCCCTTTTTGCCTGCGCTTATGCCTCTTTTTCCTCTTTTCATTTACCGCTGCCAAATTGCTGCCGCAGCTATTTAATAGTTTCGGCGGATGATAAATAAAACCCAAGTCGAGGCAAGTCGACTTGCGCTTACCCGCACGGTATGCCGTTCAGCTTTGCGCTTTTGCTGCCGATACAGAACCTGCTGCCAAGTGGGACGACCATGCCTTTCTCGTCTTCGAGGTGAATCACGAAGTCGCTCTGAATGTCAAGGTGGGCTTTTATCGTCTCATAATCCAGCCTGGTGAAATACTCCAGCAGCTGGGGGTCAACGGTGTCTTTTACTATGAAAGCAATGCCGTCATCTTCGCGTGATTGTATTGTCAGCTTTGACACAACCTGGTCTGCAAGCTCATTTGTCAATGTTGTGCTGAATCCGCTTTGGGCTGCGGTTTGAGTTGTCCGTGAACCGAAAAGCGCCTGCTGGTCAGCGGCAGAGTCGAAAAGGAACAGCACGACAACGAGGAAAGCGAGAAACGCGAAAACAGCGGTGCGGTCGTCAATAAGCGTGAGATTTGATTTACTAGTGCGCCTCTTTTTCATTCGCTATCGCCTCTTTTTTCTGCTGCTGCAGGTTACTCGCAGCAACTTTCTATTACTGGTGTATAAATAGGTTTCGCTCAAAAACAGGGAACTCAGCACCCTGCTATGGGCGCGCACAGCAGCCCTGTCGTTGTGCAGAACTGAGCCCTGTCAGCGTCTTCAACATCGCAATCGCCATCATAGTCTGCATTTATGCAGGAAGCGTAGGGGTTACCGCCTGCATACCCGGTTCCGTTAAACCACCCGCTCTGCCAAGTCTTTGAAGGCCTGAATTTGGGAAAGCCTGCAGCGTTAAGGCAGCAGTTTGAGAAAAACGTGCTGTCAATGGCGTCGTATGCGCCATTGGTGTCGAAATCATACACCACTGACCTTGGGCACCTTCCGCCGAAGTTTATGTGGACAAATGACGTTGTTCCACCTCCCGCTGCTTGGGTCGTTTCGTAAGCCTCTATGCTTATCTTCTTAATGCCTGAGCCTCTTGCCAGCTGGTTCATGCTGGCATTGAACGAGCCGTTAACATTCACGCTAATTGGGTATGGGAATACCGTAACCACGTCCGTTGACCTTGCACTTATCATAAGCTGCTGGCTTCCTTTTGCCCAGTCACCAAGGATGTAAATATCAAGCACGCCTCCAGGCATCCTTGCCTCAGTCTCTGTCCTTGAAGGTGGCCCCTGAAAGTAAACCTTCTCTGCAGTGCTGGCAATGTCCCTTCCAAGCTTGTCAAGCTGCGCCTTGTCTATCTGGTCGGCAGAGCTGCTCGAGTACCTGAAGAACATGTAAGCTGCCGGGATTATCATTATCCCTATCACAGCAGCCACCAGTATATACTCAAATGCTGCCTGGCCTCTTTTGCGCTCGCCTCTCATCCAGATTCCTCTTCCTCAGCAGTTTCCACACTGGCATATATTAACTTTTTGCAATGCTGCAGCTAAGAATTATAATAAAAAAGGAAAAAAGGATAAAATAAAAAAGGAAGGACTTTATGTCCTTCTCGCCAGCAGCTCTCCAGAAAGCTGGTGGGTAATTGTGGGGCTGTCAAGCCAGCTGTACGTTACAGTCATGTTGTACCTGTTCTTGTCCCTGCCAGTATCCCTGAAGTTGCACGCGCCAGCCACATCAGCTGTACTTAGCGGGAATGTTGCGCTCGCCCCATTCCTGAGAACAGTTGTTATGGCGCCTGTAGTGCAGCCCTGCCCCAGATTGCCTGTTCCGAGAGCTTCCGAAGCTGCAGCTATCCTGGTTACTGTCATGTCCCTCCCAGCGCCGTTCTGCAGGATGAGCGTTATGCTTACCCCTCCGACGTTATGGTCGGTGCAACTCAGGCTCACCGGGAATGTGCACTTTTCAGGCAGCAGCGTGGAAGGGCTAAGCACGCCAAAGTAGGCCAAAGCGCCAATGACGACAAGCACGACAAGTATGGCCCACCCATACGTCATCAGAAACTCCATAGCCGCCTGGCCCTTCCTGCCTTTTAGGATTTGTTTCATTTTTCTTCGTTCCTCCTCAGCTTGGTTTGCCAATATCGTATGTCAATCATGTCCTCCTCGCCAGCAGCTCTCCAGAAAGCTGGTGGGTAATTGTGGGGCTGTCAAGCCAGTTGTAGTTCAGGGTTACGTTGTACCTGTTCTTGTCCCTGCCAGTATCCCTGAACTGGCAATAAGTTGCGCACCCTGCATCTGGAGTGCTAAGTATAAAA
>CAZBFZ010000108.1:0-3065 GCA_964491245.1 uncultured Methanosarcinales archaeon | reverse complement strand
CTCTGACTTTTAATCACTGCTGATTTGCTAGCATAAGCTCTTATTTAAAGCTTTCTATTAGCGCCATTTCCAGTCTTGCCAGTCCTGCAGCTGTGGTAGAGGAACTGCTGGGCATAGCCGCAGTATTTTCCGAGATAAGTCCTCGCGAATTCGGCAACAATCGATTCGCTTATTTTCCTTTTTCCTGTCTTTTTCCCGGCTATCGCCAATTTCCGCAATTCAGCGCCGTAGCTGTCTGCCATTGCTCGGTGAACCCAAACGTCAACAGGAAAAGCCTCGTGAAAGCCGTAAGCAAAGAGGAGGACGCAGTCAGCAACCTTGCTGCCAACGCCAGGCAATTCCATCAGCCTTTCTTTTGCGGCAGCGTAACTTAATTTTCGCAGCTGCTGCAACGAATAATCTTCGCTGTTGTTGCTGAAAATCCTTGCTGTTTCAAAGAGGTATTTGGCGCGGTAGCCAAGGCCGCACTTCTTAAGCTTTGCAAAGTCGCTTATCTGCTGCGGCTGCGGGAATGAAAACGTTTTGAAGCCGTCAAATTCAATTCTGCTGCCGAATGCTGCAGAAACTCTCTCAATGCACTGCCTGATTCTGGGAATATTTGAAAAAGCGGAGCATATGAACGATGCTGTGCATTCCCACGGCTGCTGCTCAAGGATTCTGAGGCCGTAATGCTTGCTGATTGCGGCGCTGATTTTTTCATCGCGGCTTATTGACTTTATTATTTTGCCGTAGCTGTGGCTCAACCCGAGGAATTTTGCGACATCAAACACTTTGCTGCTGCAGTCATATTCGATTCTGCTGCCAATTTGCCTGATTTTGATTATTGAGTCTCCGGCAACAACGAAATAAAATCCGTTGCTATTGCTGCGGTGGTAGCGGAATACCTGGCCTGATTCTATGGTTGCTTTGAGGCTGAAGCCCTGAGCTGTAACTACATTCATAACAGTTGCCATGCGAAGCTGAAATAAAAAGGTTGCTTCAGAATACGTTGAATTGCTTAGAACACCCTTCCAAAAAAGCCCTTGCCCTGCCGCTACCGCTGCAATGCGCCTTACAGAAAAACGAAAGGTTTATATAGCAATTGCTATTGTATGCTATTTGGTGATCGCCATGGAAACAGAGCAGTTTAACATAAGGATGCCTAAGGAGCTGGTGCAAGACCTTGACGTAATTTCAAGGCTGCTAAAAGTGAACAAATCCGAATGGGTAAAAACAAAGCTGGCTGAGGAAGTGCACGAAGAGAAGAAGAAGCTGCTGATGGAGCTAGGCGCCTCCTTCGCAAGCGGCTTTATCAGCAGGCAGGAGCTGGAGAAAGCGGTTGGCAAGCAGGTAGCTGATGAAATGGATTTCATAAGGAAAAAGGCCAAAGAGTCAGTGCAAAAGGGTTTACAGTATGGAAAAGGGCTTAAAGCAAAGGTTCGTATTTGACACTTCTGCCCTGATAAGTCTGGGAACTGTCGGCTTAATAGAGAGAGCATTGGCAATAGCAGATGTTGCTGTAACCGCATCTGTAATAAAAGAACTTGAAGATTTTGCAAAATTTGAAGATAAATTTGGGAAAGCAGCAACAGAAGCGCTTAAGTATAAAGACAAATTTCAGCTGGTTGAAGCGGACATCAGGGAAACCATTAAATTTATTGAAAAAACAGACAACGAACTTTATAATGTTGCAAAGCAAAGTTCGCTGAACCTTATAACGGACGACATAAAATTCTCCCGCCACGTACAGGGCAAAATTGAAGTCAGGTTCAGCACTTTCATAATTGCCGCTTTGGCAGCGGCTGAACACATATCGAAACTGGAAGCGTTAAAGTTCTTGAAACGCTTAAGGAGTGCAAGAAACTGGAGAAGCAATATCATATTTTTAACAGCAAAAAAGGAACTCGAAAATTTGTAAAAATCCAGGTTTAGAACACCCTTCCAAAAAAGCCCTTGCCGCTCCCGCTTTTTTCCTCTTCCTTCGCAAACTCCGTGAGGAGTTCATGCTGCCGCTTTGTCAGCTTTTCCGGAACGGCAACGAGCACTTTTATGTTCTCCGCACCTTTCTCGCCGGTGTCTATGTCCGGAATGCCTTTGCCAGCCATCCTGAAGACAGTGTTGCCCTGCGTTCCTGCCGGAATTTTAAGCGTGGCTTTCCCATCAAGGGTTGGAACCACAACCTCGCCTCCCGCGGCAGCTATCGCAAAAGAAATGGGAATGTCTGCATAGATGTCGTTGCCCCTTCTTTCAAAAATTTTGTGTGGCCTTACCCTTACTGCAATGTAAAGGTCGCCCGGCTGGGAGCCATGCTCACCGGCTTCGCCTTCTCCTGCTACTCTAAGCCGATGGCCGCTGTCAACACCGGCCGGAATCCTGACGTCAATCTTTCTTACCTTTTCAACCCTCCCCTTACTGTGGCAGCTGTGGCAAGGATTTGTAATGACCTTCCCGGTTCCCCTGCACTTTCCGCATGCCGAGGTTGTCGTGAAAGTGCCAAACGCTATTTTTTGCGTGCGCCTTACATAGCCACTGCCATCGCAGTCGGGACAATGCTTAATCCCATCTTCTGTTGCTGCGCCTGAGCCGCTGCAATCCGGACAGCGCTCCATTCTTGGGATTGTTGCGGTTCTCAGAGTGCCTGTCGCTGCCTCTTCGAGGGTGATTTCCATTTCGTAAATCAGGTCTGAGCCCTTTCTTGCGCGCCTTCTTTCCCTGCCGTGGCTGCTGCCTCCGAAGCCAAAGCCGCCAAAGCTGCTTCCGCTGAAAAACCGCTCGAACAGCTCGTCAATGTCAACATTTTCTGCGCCCATGCCGCCAAACCCTGCAAAGTCAGTGAAGCCAAAGCCCCCGCCGCCTGCTGAAAAGCCCTCGCCGGTTGCGCCAAAGCGGTCGTATGCCTCTTTCTTCTTCGGGTCGCCAAGGACAGAAGCAGCCTCGTTTATCTCCTTGAACTTTTCAGTGGAGTCAGGGCTCTTGTTAAGGTCCGGATGGTACTTCTTTGCAAGCTTCCTGTAGGCTTTTTTAATTTCCTCGATTGACGCTGTCCTTGGCACTCCAAGAATCTCGTAATAGTCCTTTGCCATTTT
>CAZBFZ010000107.1:0-3080 GCA_964491245.1 uncultured Methanosarcinales archaeon | reverse complement strand
TTTTTGATCTATTTTTCTCATAGCTGAACAAGTAGTTCACAAAAGTTTATTAAGTAGTTCAAACTTATTATGTCAAGACCGGTGGGACCAGTTTAGGCGTATACCGATTACGCTTTTTTCTTTTTGTTTTTGAATTTTAAAGAATTACCTGAAGGGTTTATCCTTCATCATATCATGGATGAACTTCTTTGCCTCGGGGCTGTCCCGGATGAGGTCCTTTGGCTGCGCTGGCTGCCTCTGCATCTGCTGCCTGCGCTTCTCCTCAATGATGCGCCTGACTTTTGCCTCTTCGGCTGCCTCTGGATCGGCTGCTTGCTGGCTGCTTTCGCTTCTGCCGCCAGAATCGCTGCCGCCTTCAAAGCTGCGGCTGCCGCTGTAGCCCATGCCGCGGCTTCTGTTGCTGCCCTTTCCCCTGTTTCGGACAAAGAAAAAAGCAATGACAGAAACCATTACCAACAGCAGGAACGGGGCAAACTTTGCCTGAACCTTGCCAGTGCCTGTGCCTGTGACTTTCACAGCCCTGCCTGTTATGCCAAGGAAGTCAGAGGTTTTCTTGACGAAAGGCCTCTCGTCTTCAAGGTGCACGCCCTCAAGCTGCGAGGCGTTGCCAACCGTCGGGAAGGAAACGTTATAGTCCCCCTCAGAAACCGCCTTCGTAAGGTCAACCTCAAAAACCTCGCCGGGAGCAAGCTCAACATCATGCACAACAACGTAGCTCTTCGTTCCAGAGAGCGTTATGTTGAATTGCTTGAGGTAGTTGACATTGCCCGTATTCCTCAAGACAACCGTCTTGTTGTCAAAGCTCACTGAAGCGTCCTCAAATTCCTCAACAATGACAGGGCTGGCTTCTGCAAGCCCAAGGGCCTTGGAAGCAAGAGCATACCTGCCCGGCTTCTGGCCAGCGGGGAACGAAAGCGGGGTTATCCCGCCTGTGGTGTTTGATGCGGAAAGGACAACCACCCCAGAAGAGTCACTCACTGTAATGCTGACGACAGACTTCATGGCGTCATCAGCCTGGTCATAAACCGATGCTGAAACAGCAAATGGCTCCCCTGGCCTGACGCTGTTGTTGCTCAGGGTGTTTACCATCCTTGTGGGAACTGACTCTACATTGAACCCTGCAGACGCAAAGCCAGAGTTGCCGTAGGAGTCATTGACCAAGAACTCGAGGACGTGGCTGCCCGACTTTATGTTCCTGGGAAGCTTGATGCTGTAAGCAAAGGCGTTGTCAGTCACGGCAGAGGCGTATTTTGTGCCGAGAAAAGTAAGTACAACGCTGGCGGGAAGCTCGTGGCTCTTGCCAACAGTTCCAGAGACCTCCACAGACTGGGAGGGAAGGTAAGTGCTCCTGTCAAGGAGCAGGGCAACGGACACGTTGCTGGTGACGTTAAAGAAGTTTGAAGTGCTGCCCTCACTCACGGACTTGTCAAAGGAGGTCGCATTCGCTGCCACGTAGCACCTTCCAAGCATGCTGCTTGCAATGCTAAGGGGAGGAACGCTTACCTCCTGCTTCTCCCCAGCATTCAGGTTGGTTGGAAGGGTGTAAAACTCCAGGTCAAAGCTGGTGCAAAACAATGAAAGCTTCATCAGGCCGCTAAAGTCCTGGTCACGGGAAAAGTCATAATTCGCAACAACCTGGTCACCGAAGTTGTAAACTTCCTTGTCAGTCCTCACATTCAGAGCAGCGGAAGCCGAAACAGCGCCAAGCACAAGCATGAAACAAAGCAGCAGGGCGAAGCATGCAGCTGCTGTAAGAGAACGACACCCGTTTTTCTTCATTTTAGTAACCATGCCATCTTGCGCAGCAGTGGCTTAAATATTTTGCTATTTGGCAGCAAGAAAACAACACAAGCAGCCATTTCCCCCCGAGGCGGTTTTCGTTCGGTAAAGTAACAACTAGCCAAACAGCATAGGCGTAACAAACACCTCAACGATTGCGGCAATGAAAAGCGTACCAACAGACAAGGCCACAAGGTCAACAGAATCCCAAAGCACCCTCCTAAAGTCAGGGCTGTTAAAGGTGTGCCTTGCAACAGCCACCGAGATTATCCCCCCGGCAAGGGCCGCGATAAAATAAGCGAGAATCTCAAAGCCGCCATGGGTCAGGTAGCGAAGCAAGCCAAGAGAGTAAGAGGAAAAGTAATTGGCAATGGCCGGAAGGCCAAGGTTGGAAGCGGCGCCGCTTATGGCGTTGCGGACAAATATCCCAATGGCTGTAGCCACTACAGTTGCGTTCCAGGCAAGGATGAAAACAGAGCCAGCGCCGTAAAAGAAGGCAAAGATGAGGACAAACAGCAGCACTTTAATATTATTCAGGAAAATCTTCACGAACGACTCAGTCGGGGCGGACAGGCAGCCCTCAACCCCCACAGAGTTGATGCAGCGGATTGTTTCTTCCTGGATAGAAAACACCTGGCTCGTAAAGCCGTGGGGCAGGGCAATGTACCAAATGGAGAAAGAAACAACAAAACCCAGGAAAAGGAACATGAAGTACGAAAGTGCCTTGCCGTGCTCCTTCAGGAGCGCAAGCTCGTGAGTGATTACAACGTCCTTCTTCTCCTCCCTCCTCAACGTGCCCTGGATCAGGTAGGTGCAGGCCAATGTTGTGAGAAACACCATAACAATGCCAACGTACTGCTTGAAAATGTACATGCCAAGGAAAATCGCCATTGAGCTGTAAACCATGCCGATGAAAAAGAGCTCCCAAGGATTGCGCTCGGCCTTTTTGGGATTGATAAGCATCTCCAAAACCATGCACAATAAAACGGCAACAGCCATTTATATAGCTTTCCACAAACTTTAATAACGAACAACAGCCAAGAAAGCGCCATGAAAAGGTTTGCCAAGGTAATGGCGCTTTTTGCCCTGTTCCTTCTCACGCTCGCAGTCTTTGATAGGCTCCAGCCAACCATCACAACAACAACGCCCATAAGCGGGTTCGCTGTTTACGAAATAAGGCAGCTGACCTGGGATTTTGACGACCAAGCGGACTACGACTTCAACAGCTCGCTGATAAACGTAAGCGGCGGCGAAGCCAAGCTCAAGCTTCAGAAGGTTCTCAAAGAGCTGAAAAACCAAAC
>CAZBFZ010000106.1:0-3100 GCA_964491245.1 uncultured Methanosarcinales archaeon | reverse complement strand
GTGGAGAATATACGTTAAACAGAAGTTGGTGGGAAGTTATTGAGAAGTCTTATGGTGCTGGTTATCCATCACAAACTCACCGTGCTCACTACTCATCATTAGAAACCAGGTATCCGCAGCATTTCTTACTTCCGCAGCCTGGCCAAGGATTTTCAATATAGTCCTCGCCACACGCGTTTTTGCAGTAACCGCCTCTCTCCTCGCAGCTCCTCGGCACGCAGCATTTTTGGTCTTCCTTTACGTCATCGTAGAAACCACCGGCATCCTTAGTTGGCCATGGGCAGGAAGAGGTTTTCGCAACAGCCTCGCCCCCCTGCCCCTTGCACGAGGTTTCGCTAATCGTCTTAAACTTTACACCCCACTTCCCAAAATAGCCCGTAGTCATGCCGATAAGAAGCAAAAGAACAATGAGAACAATGGCTGCGATTACTACCGTGTTGAGCGATAATCCCTGCGCTTTGGATGACATTTTGGAAAATAAAGAAAAAATTACTGCCCTTTTAGGCAGCAAGTCGGAGTTGTACCTGTGCAGTCTTTAGCGTACACTGTTTTTCCAGCTTCGCCAAAAGAGGTTTTACAGGTATCAGCGTTAGCAACGCATTCCCCACCTTGCGTGCCACAACTTGAAACGCTTGGCGTAAATATCTTTCCAAAGTACCCTGTGAAAATCATCACGAGAACAACGAGAACGACAAGGACGATGATGGCTATGATTACTGTGTTTAATGACATGCCCTGGGCTTTCTTGGTAGATAACATGCTGCGCACACCTCTTGACTTTAGTCCAAAAAAACAAAATGCATACTCCAGCTTGCCCAAGTCAAGTTCACGCTTGACTGGGCCCAATCAAGTGCTCTCGATTCGGGTTCCTGCCTCCTGGGCGCAAGTCGGCAGCAGCCGACTGCGCAATCCTGCCAAAGCAGGATTTGCGTATGCACTGTTTGCTGTCTGCTATCACTCTGCAAGCAGGTATATAAATTTTATGCTACTCCTAAGACACGCAAAACCGGCAAGTATATTCTGCAGAATAACAATTATTAAAAGGGGCAGAGGCAATTGTTACCGCATGGAAGAGAAATTGAAGGTGCTTACATTTGTCATGATTGCGATAGGAGCGCTTTACGCCTTTGACGGCCTGAGCCAGGGAGCGTTCTCAGCCAACAGCGTAACAGGGCTTGTCGTGTCTGACCAGAGGCTTGCGCAGCAGGATATCAGCTGCTTTGACTCAGACAACAGGGACTACTCCACACAAGGAACCACGTACGCAAAGCTCTTTGCCGCCAATGGGGAACAGCCAAAGGATGATGTGTGCCAGGGGAACACGCTCATAGAGTATTACTGCGTTGCCAGTGAGCCCCAAGTGGAATTCTACGACTGCCCGGGCAGATGCGTTAATGGAAGATGCGTTTAAGAAATATTTTGAATTATCTTTTTCCTGCTTTTCTCCTCAACTGGTCGAACAGTTCCTCGCCGCTGAGCTGCGAGTATGTCCGCTCAAGGTCCTCAAAGACAGCGTGATGCGAGCGGTGGTGCGCAGGTTGCTCCTGTTTGTGATGGGTTAACATGCTTTCCTGCATCCTCTGTTGAGGATAATGGCGTGATTGAGGTGAAGGCGCTTCCCGGCCCGGCTGGTGCCTTAAAGGAGGGAGGTCATCTTTGATTCCGCCTCCCTTGTTCCTCAGGAACGAGAAAAGTGCTATTGCCGCGAACATCACCAGCGTTGTAATGACGAGGAACAATGTTGCCTTAGCTATGAAGTTGCCTTTTGGCTTTGACTTGGGATCCTTTGGGTCTGAGCCGGCTTTGACTTCCTTCGCGTCATCAGCTCCGTCGTTGTCAGTGTCCCTTTTCTTCGGGCTGGCGCCTGCCTTGAACTCCTCAAGGTTGGCAAGGCCGTCGCCATCGCTGTCAATCAGGGCATCGCTGCTGTCGAGAGGGTTAAGGCCGTACTTTGCCTCCCACTCGTCAGGCATTCCGTCATTGTCATTGTCCTTGTCGCAGGCATCGCCTGTCTTGTCATTGTCAGAGTCCTTCTGGTCCTTGTTTTGCACTTCAGGGCAGTTATCCCTGTCATTGAGCACGCCATCAGTATCCAGGTCGTTCTGGTTGGCGCATTTGCCAACAGGGCCGCAAACGCCTGTCTTGCAGTCAGAATTTTCCAGGCACTTCTGGTTAAGGCTGCACTTCTTGTTTTTGACGGCAGCGCACAGTCCTCCGCAGTCAACGTCGGTCTCGCCTTCGTCAAGAAGAGTGTTTGAGCATGGCCCTTCTGCCATGCATACGCCTTCAGCGCACAATGAGGTTTCGCAGTCAGTGCCTTTTTTGCACTTGCCGCCTATCTCGCACTTCTTGCTGCAGCCTCCCCCACAGTCAGCATCGCTTTCATCCTGGTTCTGGTAGCTGTCAGTGCAGTTACCTGCCCGGCAAACGCCGCTTACGCAGTACACGCTCCTGCAGTCGGTACTGGCGATACAGGCCTTGCCATTCGGGCACTTTACCGGGCAGCTTCCGCCGCAGTCAACATCGCTCTCGTCACCGTCCTTTACCTTATCGCTGCATGCGTATTCGGTATTGAGAAGCACGTTGACGATAACGCCAGAGCTTCTGGCTGTTTCTGTCCTCAAGCCGGCCCTGTTCTGAGCGTAAGCCTGCACGTAGTATTTTTCCCCGTCTTTCAGGTTAAGTTCGCGAACAGTTATTTTTGCATCAGCAGTTGTTGTCCAGCCGTAAACAAGTTTGCCAGTGGAGTCCTCAACTATGGTGTAGTTGTAAAAGTCAATGCCGCTTTCCTTGTCCTCTGCCGCAAACCTTACCGTGAGCCTGTCAAGGTAATAGGAGTAGCCCTCGTCAATGCCGCTGAGACCCTGTGAGTCGTTTATTGAAAGGGCTGAAGGTGGGGTGTTGTCTATGGCAAATGAAGTATCGGCAGACACCTCTCTTGGCCCCTCAAACAGGCACTTCACGTAGTAGCGGTGCTGCCTCGGCTCAAGAGTCAAAGTAACCTGGTGGTTAACCGTCAGCTGCGAGAAATTACCTCCCCTTTCCTTATACTCGGTGGTGTTGCCATAGGTGCAGACAGACTTTTTGTTCGTGGTGACTG
>CAZBFZ010000105.1:0-3179 GCA_964491245.1 uncultured Methanosarcinales archaeon | reverse complement strand
GGTTCGGAGAGCCTGTGCAAGAAGTTAAGAAGCATAAAAGGCACGGCATGCTGCCAAAATGGACTATGCTGTTAGCAAAGTACGAAGCCAATGAGAAACGGCTTCAAAGGGACTTTAACGTTACCTTTGAGCGGTTAATTCGCTTTACAGACGCAACAGTAGAAGAAGCACTAAGCCTTTTCGGGCAAGAATTTAGCTTTGTGCGGCAAGTCTTGGCGAAGAGGGCAGCAGAATGAACAGCAGCCAATCACCGTATAGTTTTGTGCACTCGGAAGAGCCTATGGGTCGCGTTAAGCCGGAAACACGGGGATTATTTAGAGAAGTATTTGACAATGGCAAATTTAAAGGCGCTTTCACTCTTGAAAGGATAGTTCTTGATTTTACCGTACGAAAGTATGATCCACGGCCAGGGTTAGCAACACCGGAAAGTGGAGTTGCAGAAACGCCCTTTTGGTACATGCCAATAGTTTACAGGGCATTCAGTAGACCGAAGAAGGTTTTGTTCTGGAACATCAGTAACGTTGTTGCTTTGTCATCGTTGAACATGCAGCCTTGGCATTTTGACGGGCGATATATGACTGCAGAAGACTATGTTGAATTTGTGACCAAGGAAGCCGAAGCACTTGCCAGGGCATTCAATTTACCAGTAGAAGTTGTTTACCACGGTGACCCTTTCTTCGCAAGAAAATATTTGCTGCAGGCACGGCAAAACCCAAAACAGGGGTTATCTTGAAGTTTGTTTTAGCTCCCTGTACCTCTTGTACTTCTTTGGGCTCATGCTGAGTTTTTCCATGTCCTCTATGCACGAAATGCAGTAAAGCGGAGCGTCCATCCTTACGCTGCCGAGGTCGGCACCGCATGCTTCGCAGCGGCTAAATATCCCTGGGGCTTTTATAGGCATAAATGGCTTTTATGAAAGAAGAAATATAAAAATCTTAGCCAAAAGCCAAAAACAAGACAATTGCAACCGCAGGATAGGGCAGATTACTCACGAACACTTTTGCAGCACCTCTTACTACGTCTTTTCTCTTCAGCTTTGGGTCAAAATAGCCGCTGCCCGACAACAATCCGAACAGGAAAACTAGAGCTGCTACGACAAGAAGCGTGTTGCTGTCCTTCGACACTGCAGCAACCACTGCGCCGAAAGCTGCGTAAACAAGTTTCAAATTGTAGCCGTAAATGAAAAAAAGCAGTATCACAATGTAGACAACTACCCTTGCAACAATGTTTGCGCTAAAGAAATCCATAACAAAAGCCGCACCTGCCAAAATTATGAGCTTTTCCATCCAGGGGAAGTATTTTCTCGCTGTGGGCAGCTCCTCCCTTGTCATTGAAGCAAGAAAAAAGCCAGACAGCAGGCCAAGATAGGAAATTACAACTGCTGCTGCGAATTGCGATAGAGTTACTGCCGCCATATTCTTTACTTGAACACCTTTTTTTCAAACTCAGCTATCTTCTGTATGCGGCGGGTATGGCGCTCTTCCCCTGTAAAAGGAGTTTCAAGCCACACCTTGACTATTTTCCTGGCTTGCTCCGTGGTTGTCCAGTCGCCGGAAAGCCCGAGGACGTTAGCAGCATTGTGCTCCCTTGAATGCTTTGCAGAGGTCTCGTCAAAGGCAGCAACAGCCCTCACCCCTTTGACCTTGTTGGCAGCAATCATCATGCCCGCAGCTGAGCGGCACAGCAATATTCCGGCAACGGCCGGGAATTCCGCCAGCTTATCGCTTTTTCCCACCTTCTCAGCCACTTCAATCGCGTAGTCAGGATAGTCCACGCTTTCTTCTGAATTTGTGCCAGCATCCTCAACGCCGTAGCCAAGCTGCTTCAGGAATGGCTTCAGCTCCTCTTTCAATTTGTAGCCGCCGTGGTCGGCGCCGATGACGACTTTAGGTTTCATGCGCTTTACCCGCATTATTTTGCAAGCAAAAACAGCCCTGCCATGATCATCGCTATCGCGACTGCCTTTGTTAATAAAGTTTTCCTGTCAAGCTCCTCCCTGAACAAGTGGGGGTGCCAGACTGAGATCGCTGTGGCAGCAGCAAAGACAAAAAAGCCGGAAAGCCCGTCAAGGGCAGCCGTCAGGGAGGCAGGGCCTGTGAGAAGCGCAAGGTTGAAAACAACGTACGCAACGGTTTCAGCGCCCATTCTCAGCATGAAAAGAAGCGTCAGCTTCCCGCTGTTTCTCACCTCTTTCACAATGTTGCCGCGAACATTACCTGAAAGCGAAAACATAACCATCGCGGCAGCGAAATTGCCTGCAAGGAGAAGCAGCTGTATGTGCCAGAAGCTTCCAGATGAGTAAAGCCCCTTTGACAGCACAGCTGATGAAGCGACAAGGGCATTGGCCAAGACCATGAGCCAGAAGGCAGGAGTTATCTTAAGGGTTCTCCTGATGTCCTTAACAGAAACAAGGAAAGCCCCGAGGAATATGAAAACCATCGCAGCATAATTGGCCTGGGAAAGGCGCTCATTCAGGAAAACAACTGCCAGTACAAGCGTCATAGGCACAGAAAGCTGCCACAAAGGCACAACCCTGGACGCCTCTTCAATGGAAATCGCCTTGAAGTACGGAAAGCCGGCAAGGAACCAGGCAGCGCCAGCGACCAAGCTCAGGAAAATAACTTCCGGCGGCAATCGTATGCCTAAAAAAGGAATCACCAGCAACGCAAAAGCAGCCGTAAGGCCGGCAGCGACGTTAAGGGAAACAGGGCTGAACCGCTTTGTCAGGACCTTGTCAAAGATGTTGGTAAGCCCAAAAAGACAGGGAGCCAGAAGCGCAAAGAAAAGCCAGGCAGACACAGCAACTACCTCCACTCAGAATGACCCCACTGAATCAGCAGGTCAACTCCGAGACGCTGGGCCTCAACAGCAGCGTCACAAGCGCCATAACAGCTGCCAGCCCAAATCACTACCTTAGCATCTGTGCTGTTTTCCAGCTGCTCCTGGATCCCTGCAGCGTACGGTTTTAAGCCGTCAGGAAGCTGGATGCAGACAAGCTTGGCATTCTCTTCCTTAATCTTGGCTATCGCCTTCTCAATCTCCAGGTCGTACTGTGAGGTTTGCATGTTAGAAAAAGCAATTGTTGCCGCTTTAAAAAGCTGTTGGCGCTGTTGCTGCAGAGCTATCTAAAGCATAACCTCATCCAGCTCGTGCCTGCCGAGCTTCTTCTTGTTGACAAC
>CAZBFZ010000104.1:0-3198 GCA_964491245.1 uncultured Methanosarcinales archaeon | reverse complement strand
ATGTCCCTTGCGCTTATCGTGTCGGTTTCCATTTTGAACAACCACAGTTAATTATCGAATTTCTTGTTGAATTGATTTATTGTTGCACTGATGTTTCATTGATGCTTAATTCGTTGTTTTAATTGAAGCTAAGGCCTTAGAAAGGCGGAACTTTATTTAATACTTGGGCGGAACTTCATGGAACCACAAGGTTCCTATAGCAAATTGGCTGGAAAAGCCTATTCCGGCACCTTTCCATGCCCCGATTCAGGAGGCTCCTCTTCTGACAAGAACCAGGGGGTTAGCCTGACCTTCTTTGCCTTCGCAATCCTTTTCACGTCGACAATTTTCTTGTTTTCCAAGGCCTTAATCAGCCTAACCAAGCTAGTCTTCGGAATGCCTGTGCCGTAGAAAATCTTTGCCTGAGTAGCTTCAAAACCACGACTGTGCTGCTGAAGCAGGAAATCCACAACCTTCCCCTCATTATCGCTCAGGGTTTTTATTATGTCATTGGATCTTCGGCTCAGCTCAAATGCCTTTTCCCTCTTTTCTCCAACAGCAGCATTACCAGTTGCTTCTTTTACCCCCTGCACTTTCCTGCCAGTCAAGGCAAAACCTTTCCCCTTCAAAAAGTAAGCAGCTGCGGCAGCCACAATCAAAATTACAGCAGCTGCAATTAGGTAAAACATGTAATTAGGGGCTGCAAGCCTCTTATCAAGGGCTATCTCAACATCTGCCAGCTGGCCGTGCTGTATTAAGATTTGCCTATGCCCCACATAATTGCCGTGCTGCGCAGAGAGCCTGCAGCTGCCAGTTGGCAGGCTGTCGCTCAAGAAAGTGCCAAAAGAATCTGTTGACTTTTGTTCAAAATCCCCATACTCAGAGCTGCACACAACCTTGACAACAGCGCCGGGCACAACTTTCCTGTACTTGTCATAAACAACGCCAGCCAAGCTGCCTACCGGAAACAGGTTAAGGGTCAGGCTCTCATCCTTTTGAACATTCAAATTGGTTTTTATGAAATAATCGCTGCCCTCAGTTTCAAGCTTGTCAGCTTTCAGAGTGATTTCATAAGCGCCTGCTGAAAGCTCCAGCTGCAAAATCCAGTCATCAACGTACTTCAATGTCTTTGAAACCTTGCCAGTCCCTGAATTTCTCAGTTCAACAACAACATGAACATTTTTTATCAGCTCCCTCTGCAAGGTCTCTAGCTTCAGCAGCACAACAGGGATAGAAATTCCTTCTGAAGCCGGAATTTCAGGAGGCAAAACAGCCGGCAACTCGGCAAAAGCCGGCAAACTTTCGCTTTCCTCCTGAGCAGCTACGTAAGAAAACAACAGGGGAAAAAACAAGGCTATTGACAGCACTGACAATAAGGGCACACACCTGTTTGCCATTCTGAAAAATACGAAAAACAGCTTATAAAAAGGTTTGCAGCAAACTTTATAAACCACTCCTTTATTCTATATAATTGTGAACGGCCATGGCCGCCTGGTTACACCCGATCCCATTTCGAACTCGGACAGTTAAGCAGGCGCACGTTCCTACCAGTACTGCACGTCGTGCGGGAAAACAGGATCGCTGTTCACACTTCAATTTTTCTATGAACAACCGAACCCTTTAAATAATTTCAAAGACTCCATTTTTCTATTGCCGAAATGACAAATCTGAGAGAAAAGCTAATAGAAGCGGCCAGGGGCAAAGAAGAAATACCCGCAGGAGCAGTGGCAGACACGTGGCTAACTTTAGGCCTGGCAACTAAAATGTTACATACTCTACTTGTAGGCCGCTTTTTTGAGGATGAAGGAGTAACGACTAGAACAACACAGGACGTGCGAGCAGAGCATGAGTGGAACTACAGACTTGCCCCAGACCACGAGAAATATCTGGACAGCGAAGGCGTGCCAAAAGCTCCTGTTAGCCTGGAAAGCATCTTGCAATTAGAGAGCCATCTAGCAGTAAGAGGCTTTGCTGAGGGAGACCAATCTTTGCTCCAAAACCAAAGGCTAACAACAACAGACAAAAAGGTTGCCTTGGAAGCTGGAATAATCGCGGGAAAATTTGGCCTATGCTACGTTGTTACTAATGACACAGAACTAATCAGGCAGATAAGAAGAATGAATGCAGAGCAAGGCCTTAATATCACACTCCTTATGCCCAGTACAATAGAGCAGCAATTGTCCCACTTGCTGCCAAAACTGGGCTTACAGCTACTAGTGCCAGGTCATGTGCTGGCACAGCTTTACAAGTTCGGCAGCGACCAGCAGATCTACACCGGCCAGCCTTTCGTTAGCGTGAATAGGAGAATGCCTTATACGTTAGGAAACACCACCATTACACCAGACATTGCTACAGCAGTACTTTCAACTGATGAAAAGACAAGGAGGGTTCCGTCAAGAACAAACGACTACGGAATACCTGTTGCAGTTATAAAAACCAGAAGCCAAGAGGAAGTGCAAAAGGCTTTAACCATGTTAATGCCGCAAATTCCGAAAGGCGTGTCAAAGTTTGCAGTGCTGCCAGAAGACGAAAAATGCTTCCCAGTATTTTTTAGAATAACGCAGAACAAAAAGTCCTTTTATTACTACACTATGGAATGGGCGAGGATAAGAATTCCTACTTAACAGCCCTGAAAGCATCAAGGCCAAGCCTGACTCCGCCGCTTGCCTCACTGCTTTTGAACAATTCGCTAACATTTGCCTTAAGCTTTTCCATAACAAAATCGCGGTGTATGCTTAGCTCAAGGTAAGCTTTTGGATGGAACATACGCAGACCGTCATAAACATCTCCAAGCGCTGTGTCAATCAGGTTGTAACCCTCTGTCAATGTTGTTTTTGTGGAGAAGTGCTTTTGCTCAACAGCAGAGAAACCTGCGGACTTCAGCTCTCTATCGACGTAACTAGCAACTGTGGCAGGGTTGCTTGCATTCCTCACAGACTCAATTATGGCAGGTATGTCAAAAGCCTCATGCATAACCTCAGCAACAAGGCTATAGGGAGAGTCCTCTTCGGACAGCCACTCACCTTGCAACTTCAGCGGGAGGTCGAAGATTAGCTCGCCGCCAGGCTTCAGAACAACATTTGCACCGGCAAAAACCCTGCCGTAGTCTTCCAGCCTGACATACCTCAGAACAGAGCGCATGAAAACAAGGTCAGCCTTGGGCAAACCAGGAATCCTTTGCAAATCCTCAACGCTGCCGTTACGGTACTCGATGCTGCA
>CAZBFZ010000103.1:0-3255 GCA_964491245.1 uncultured Methanosarcinales archaeon | reverse complement strand
GCCTCAGTGTGATGTTAAGGCTGCGGAGGAAGCTGTTCATCCCATCCTCCATTGAGAAAGGCCCTTTTGCTTCCCCTTTTATCGCTGGCTCGCCTTCAAAAACCATGAGCATGTCAGAAACATAGTCGATAAGCAGGAGGTCGTGGTCAACGACAAGGGCTGTTTTGCCGTGCAGGTCCATCCTCTCCCGAAGCAGCTTTGAGACTGCTATCCTTTGCTCTGCATCAAGGTATGCTGCCGGCTCATCCAGCAAATAGAGGTCTGCATCCTCTGCAAGGCATTTGGCAATCATAACCCTTTGCAGTTCCCCTCCTGACAATTCGCTGGCCTTTTTCAGCAGCAGCGGCTCAATTTCCAATCGGGCCATCAGTTGGGAGTCATTTTGGGCTTTTGCAAGTATATCAGTTACCTGCTTGTCGCCGAATTCGCCTGAGTGTATGTATTGCGGCTTGTAGGAAATCCTGATGTTTGCGCTTACAATTCCGCCATTAGCGGAATGTACCATCGGGCGCATCCCGATGTGTATGCTTCCGGTGTCGGGCTTTATTTCTCCAGCGAGCATTTTGACAAAGCTTGTCTTTCCAAGCCCGTTCTCGCCCAATACTCCAATGACGTGCCTTTTCGGCAGCTCTCCTGCAGCGGCAATGAGATGGAATTTTCCAAGCTTTTTGCTGACGCTGTCCCACTTGACAAGGCTTTCCTTGCCGATTACCTTCTTTGGGGGCTTTGCCTCAAACCTTATCTCGTGGCTTCTGAACCTCATGTTGTCTTCCTTGATGTAGCCTGTGAGGTATGTGTTGATTGCTGCCCTGGCCGGCTTTGGCTGCGCTGATATGCCGTACGCTCCTGCTTCGCCGTACATTATGTGCACAGAATCCGCGAGGTAGTCAAGGATTATCAGGTCGTGCTCTGCCGCAACAACAGCAGTTTCAGGGCTCGCGAGCTTTCTTATGAAGCTGCTGATGCTTATTCTCTGCTTTATGTCAAGGAAAGATGTCGGCTCGTCAAACAGGTAAACATTCGCACTATTTTTCAGCACCGCTGCTGCTATTGCTATCCTCTGCAGCTCCCCCCCTGACACTTTGCTGACGTCTGTTTCAAGGACGCTGCTTATTCCCAATTCCCCGGCAACAGCAGCTATTTTTTTAGCGTCACTGCAAACTGTTCGCAGTAGCTGCTTTGCCGATCCTTTGAAGCTCTTCGGAATCGCATCAACCGCCTGAGGCTTCATTGACACCCTTATTTTTCCATCCCGGACCTTCTCGAAGAACACCTGCGCTTCGGAGCCCTTGAACATCTGGATTAGCTTGCTGATTGGCTCTTTCTCGGTGCCGCTGCTTTTTCCTTTTTCGGCAGAAGCTGCAGCAGCTATGCCAAAGTTAGGCTTCAATATTTGCGCTATTACCTTGACGGCTGTGCTTTTTCCAATGCCGTTGACGCCCAGTATCCCACTGACATGCCCAAACAACGGGACTGGCAGGCTGAACAGCGAAAAGCCGTCAACTCCAAACCGGTGGATTGGCTTGTCTGTTAGCTTTTCAGGCAGCTTGACCATATGAATGGCTGCAAACGGGCACTTCTTCACAGTAATGCTTTCAGCGTCAGTGCACACATCCTCATTCACCTGCGCCTTGCCATCAGGGCCGATGACAAAAACTTCCCTACCCATCCTGTTTCCAGGGCTCACCCTGACGCACAGGTAACCCCCGCAGCCGGTAGGGTTGCACTTCTCTTTCTCTATTACTGCTATTCTTCGTTGCATAGTGCTGTTGGTTTGCGGTTTTGTATTTAAATTGTAGCCGTTTTTCCTATTTTGGGAAAGCGGTGCGGCTTCTCAGATATTTCTATTTTACAATTTTAATTTCATCATACTTTCGATAAATACCGAAATATTTATAAACAAATACTCACATATAGCGAAATATGAGGAAGTCCGAGCTCGTTTACAGGGAACTGCTGCGGGGCTTTATGGAAAGGAAAAAAGCCGTATTTACGCAGTTAGAGTTAGCCAAGGTCTTAAAAATCTCTTTAAGTACGGCCAATAATGCCTTGCGACCCCTTAGGAGAATGGGGGCTGTAAAGGTAAAGAGGAGAAGCTTTGAGATTGTTAACTGGAAAAAAATACTGTATTACTGGGCCAGCATGAGAAACCTAGAGAAAGATATTGTTTATGAAACAAGAGCTGAAATAAGAGGCGGGGTTGAAGAAATTGAGAAAGAAATGCCGCCGCATGTTGTTTTTGCCGCATATAGCGCTTACAGGTTCAGATTTAACGACGCCCCTGCTGATCATTCAGAAGTGTACGTTTACTGCAGCAAGGGAAGCCTGAAAAACCTTATGAAAAAGTTCAAACAGAAAAAAACAAGAGCTAATTTTCCAAACCTTTTTGTACTCAAAAAAGATTTTCCCGATAACATCATGCCCGTAGGCCACATGTTTATTGACTTATGGAATCTAAAGACGTGGTATGCTTGGGATTTTGTTAAGGCTTTGGAAGATAGAATCCCTGATTTTTGAAATTTATTTCCGCAATTCTTTTATAGCCCCCAGCGCATCCTTGGTGCATGAAGCGCAGTCTCATGGACGACGTTGGGATGCTGCTGCTCAGGCACGGCTTCACTGTGAAGACGCTTACTGGCAGCAGCTTTGACATTGTCGCGAGGAAGGGCAGCCATGTGCTTCTTATCAAGGCGCTTGAGGACGCCAACAGCGTCAGCGGGGAGTACGCCAGCTCCATGAAGAGCCTCGGCAGCTACATTGACGCTTCTCCAATCATTATTGCTGAAAAGGCAGGCCATGCGCTGGAAGATGGCGTGGTTTACTCCCGTTTTGGGGTGTACACTTGCAACTACAGCACGTTCAGCAGCTGCCTTGAAAGCCGCTTCCCAATAGTAATAAGCACGAAAGCCGGGTTCGCTGCTTCTGTGATTGGCCAGAAGCTCAGGCAGCAGCGCGAGGAAAAGGGGCTCTCGCTTGGCGCAATTGCAAGGAAGGTTGGCGTTTCCAAGAGGATGGTTGCAAAGTACGAAGCAAACTCTGCGGATGTCACGCTGAGGAGCGCCATCGCCCTTAACAGGATTTTTGGCAGCGGGATTTTCAGCAAGGTTGACGTCTTCGGCGTTGCCAGGGAAACAGCGGCTGGCAAGCCCTCGGTGATAGCCAGGAAGTACGATGAGCTGGGCTTCAGGGCTGCCGACACGAAGAAGGCGCCGTTTGACGTTGTTGCCAAGCTGGAAAGGGAGCTTATCCTGACTG
>CAZBFZ010000102.1:0-3263 GCA_964491245.1 uncultured Methanosarcinales archaeon | reverse complement strand
AAATCCCTGCAACCGACTTCAATATCGCCTTGAATATCGGGCTGAGCAGGAAAAGTATGACAAGCAGCAGGAGCAGGCTGAACCTGGCGAAGGTCTTGTTTGCCTTCTGCTCGCCCCTAATCCTGGTCAGGGCAAGGTGCAGCATCTTCCCACCATCGATAGGGCCAACCGGGATCATGTTGGCAACGCCGATGCCGAAGCTCAGCGTCATAACCCACAGCAAAAGGGACTGAACCCAGGAAAAGGCACTGAAATAAGCAGTACCGCTGCCCCTTATCTTTGACTCCATGACAATTCCAAAGTAGCCCTTTTTGGGGTTTTGGGGGTGAGCGCCTGCAACAACAGAGAATTCGATAGTGCCGCTACTGAAGACCACTGCCTGATTAGGACGCACAAACTGAAGAGCGCTCACAGCATCCCTGGAAGACAGAACCTGCTGCCCGCTTATCGCGGTTATGGCCATGCCAGACTTCAGGCCAGCTTCTGCGGCAGGCATGCCCGGCTCGACACTCTTAAGCACAACGCCCTGCTCCGGAAAAAACGCAGAGCTCACCGGGGCAAAAACAGCGGAAAGCAGGAAAAGCACGGCAAATGCCAGCACAATGTTTGAAAAGGTGCCTGCCGCAAAAAGAGAATAGCTAACAACATCACTCTTTTTCTTCAGCTGCCCCTCATCCGGCTCCACGAAAGCCGCAAAAACCGGGCCTATAATGGCAGGGCCTGAACTCTTGATTTTCACGCCGTGAGCCAAGGCAACAACGCCATGCGCGAACTCGTGCACAACAGCGATGATGAATATGGCGATTATGCCCTGGACGAAAGGGACAAAAAAGCCGTCAGGAACCCCAGGAATCCTGACGCCTGGAAGAACAGGGCTTATCGGCGAAGGTGAGCCAGGGACTGCAATTAGCGTGAAAACTCCCTGAACCAGCACGAACACGATGAAAAGCATGCTGAGGAAGCCAACGCCTATCCCGATGTAGCCCAAAAGCTTCACCAGCTCTCGGTATCTGGCCGCAACCCTGCTCATAAGGCCAAGGCCCCAAGTTGTGCGGCAAATGGCTATAATCTTGAACTGGAACTTAAACTTCTTCCGGTAAACAAAGAGCAGCAGCCCCACAAGCAGGTAAAAGCCAACGACAAGCTTGTGCCTTAAGATGAAATCGATGAATCCAGCCAAAAAATCCGCAGCCATAACAACGGTAAAACACAGAAAATGCTTTTAAAAAGCTTTGCAAAAGAAGCAGGATTACCCTTTCTTCCTTAATGGCCTCAGGGCAGAGCTGTTGCAGTTCCTGCACTTAACCTTGCCCTGGGCGACCTTCAAACTGGAAGCCCTCATCTTGTGCTTGCACTTCCTGCAAACAAATATGTTCCTGAACGTCCTCGCCTCTGCCTCTGGGATTTTTGCCATACCAAATCATGCTTTGCCTACTCTTCCTCTTCGGCGCCTTCGCCGCTCTTGACCTGCTTCAGGACCTTGTCTTCCAAAACCTTCCAGTACAATACTGAAACGCCAGCAACGCAACTGCCCTGGAGCTCTTCCGGAATTGCGAGGTCAAACGTCTCGTACGTCTCTGCATCCATGACGTTTGCTGTAGAGCCGTGGACCGAAAGCACCTGGGCTGTTTTCTTTTCTATGATTGGAACTTCGATGTTGTCATGGGCAGGCATGACGATAATCCTTCTTCGGCTGTCAATGATGCCCATGCCCTCGATGCGCATCTTCGCATGGCCATGCTTGCCAGGCCTTGAAATGTCAACGTTAACGATCTTGCAGGCAGCGCCCTCAATTATTATGTAGCTGCCAACCTTGAGCTCGTTGCCACCAACAGTCTTAGTAGCCATAGACTTGCACACCTCTGAAATGAACTGGAAAATGCGAGTCCGGTTCATATATAAATTTTATTCTTTCAGCGCAGCAGCAACAAACGGCGCCAATTAAAACGATAACGACTGCGAATATGCTGCTGCCTTATTCCGTGGCTGCGGCTGCGAATAAACGAATTCAGCTCATCTTCGATTTCGCTGTGGCTGTCAAACCTTGCCTCAAGCTTCCTGAACTCGCTGCCGTGATGGATATTCCTGCTGCCGTTGCCGCTGCTGAACTTCAGCTTCTTGTGAAGCATCTCATGATAAACCAGGTAATCGAGAAGGCGCTCAGGAGCATCCCTGAAGAGGCTGCTGACGGTAATAGTGTTGGTGTGGTAATCGTAGCTTGCCAGCTTACGGAAGGAACCGGAGCCCCAGCGCAGTTGAGGCTTGTCAACGAAGCCAAGAAAGTATTTTTCATTAACCCGGCCAAAAGACGATTCCATCTTCTCATCGCTGACGCCATTCGCGACAGCCACTTCTGAAACGCCCTTGATGAAATCATCGTACAGCTGCATGTTCAATGACGTTATTCTGCCCCTGTTTTCTTTCATAATCGCAGCTGCTGCGGCCGCGAAAAAGCTCTCCTTCCTTAAAATCTTTACGAGAAGGTGCTGAATCAGGCCAACAACTATTTCGTCACTGACACCTTTCCAGCTGCGGCTCAGATTGAAGTGAAGATTGCTGCCGATTTTCCTGACCGTTGCGTTGTACGGCTTGAACTTTTTGGAGTATGTCACGGCTGCTGTGAAATCGAACCCTGACTCAGGAAAAAGCCGCGAGAATGCTTCCTCAACAATGCCCATAATGGCTAATGCAGCAGAAGTGTATAAATAGTTTATTCGGGCATTGCCGCCGCCATTATGAATCGCTGTGCACCTCATACCTCAGTATGGCTGCTATCCCCCCAAAGTCCTTGAGCTGGGCGCCCTCCCTGGTCTCTGTTGAGATTATCGCAACATCAGAGCCCATCTTCCTGGCTTCCTGCTCAAGCATGTCAAGTTTCTCATCAGGAAGGCTCTCCGAAAGCAGCAAAACGTCAACAGCACCCTGCCTTATCACGTTAAGGACATGCTGCTCGCCGTAAGCGACCATCCCCGGCTTTGTCACCAGGAAGCCAAAAAAGCGGTTGACAAGCTTCTTCTCCTCAGCGAGCTCCTCAGCAGCAAGGACATCCTGGCTCTTGTCAACAAGGTCGTGAACGCCAAACTCATCAGTGTAGGTAATGTCCTTCACAGCGATAATCTTTTTCTTAAGCTCATTGGTAATGTAGCCGCCCTCTATAAGCTCGTGCTTAGTAGGGCCTGGGCCGCCAACAATAATCCCCTTAAGGTTAGGGTTGCTGAAAAAAGCCTCCTTCATGTACTCCCCAACCCTCACGTAAAACTCCT
>CAZBFZ010000101.1:0-3306 GCA_964491245.1 uncultured Methanosarcinales archaeon | reverse complement strand
TTCACTCCGTAAATGAATATCCTGTTCCAGAAAAGCCCTTTTTTCTTTACAACCCTGACCGCAAACCCGGCACTTCTGAACACTTCCTCTATCTGCCTTTCGCTTGCAAGCCATTCGACGTTTGGCAGCACGTGGAAGAAGTCTGCGTAGTCCGTAAAGCACACCTTCCCCCCAACCGGGAGTATTGCCCACATTTCCTTGAGGACTTTTTTCATGTCGTGGATGTAGCTGAGCATTCCCGCGCTTACAACAGCATCGGCGTAGCTGACATCCGGATGCACTCTCCTGAACATTTCCCCGTCGTGCAGCATCGTAACATTCCCAACTGGGATGTCTGTTCCCCACTTCAGGCTGTCAACTCTTTTGCTGGCTATCTTGAGGTTGTTTTTTGAGAAGTGGGTAGCGTAAACCTTTCCCTTCAGCCCGACCCTTTTTATGAGTTCGACCGTGAGCGTTCCCACTCCGCATCCGAACTCCAGGACTGTCTTGCCTTTCAGTTCTCCGAGAAAGGCGAATATTTCCTTTTTGATTCTGCCTGTGAAGGTGAATTTTTCGGTGAGCAGCGTGAGGTATGCTAGAATGTCACTTACTTGGGTGATCATTTTCGGGTCATAGTACAGCTCCACCAGAAGGTAAAGGGGAAGCCCTATTGCTATGAGGGAAACGCTTAGCTCGAGCAGCCTGACTGATCCGGCAACATTCAATGCCCAGAACGCAACTGCCGCTATTAGAAAGAGGCAGGTTATTATCACTCCAATCCTTGCGAAAGGGACCTTGAAAGGCCTTTCCGCATCCGGGTATTTTGCCCTGAGCAGGGGCACTGTCAGCAGGATTACAATGTACATTAGCGCTCCAATTGGAACTAGCATGCTGAGCAGCGTTTCATAGTTTGCGAAGCCGAGCAGCAGAAGCACGACAAGCGCAACTGTCTGGAATAGGATGGCATTGTGGGGGGACTTGAATCTTGGATGGATGGCATCGAACTGGCCAGGGAATAATTTGTCCCTTGCAAGCGCGAGCACAAGCCTTGGAAGGGCGACCACGCCGCTTGCTGCCGAGCCTATCAGGGCCAGGAAGGCGCCGATGCTTACCGCTGCCGCAAGCCTTTCGTCGAAAACCAGGCCTGCTGCACTGACAAACGGGGCTGTTTCTGTGCTGAGCTGCTTCCAGCCTATGATTCCCATGATGGTTACGAGCAGCGCGAAGCCGATTACTGCAATTATCAGGGTTGCGTGTATGAGCGCCTTGGGTATTGTTTTTCTGGGGTTTCTTGTTTCTTCAGCGATGTAGGTCGCTGTTTCCCACCCAAAATAGCTTTCTGCCATGAAGAATCCTGCTATCATCAGCGTATGGATTGGGTGCGTGAAAAGCGGCACGAAATTCGCCGGGTTGATGAGGGGGAGCCCTTTTATTATGAGCGCAAGAGGGGCTCCTATGAGGATTATTGCGAACGCCATAAGCATCACCGAGCTTGCTTCTACCCCAATGTAAGCGATGGAGTTCATTGCAACAACAATTCCAACGCTTATGAGGAACTGCTGGAAGTTAGTCATGCTTGAAAAAAGGAATCCTGTTGCGCCAACAGTCATTACCACTACGGCCAGGTTGCCGAAAAGCCAGGATGTCCACCCAACAAGGAAGGAAAGAAACCTCCCATACGCCTGTTTCGCGTATTCGTACG
Source organism: uncultured Methanosarcinales archaeon (assembly GCA_964491245.1). Classification (GTDB taxonomy): domain Archaea; phylum Nanobdellota; class Nanobdellia; order Woesearchaeales; family UBA10216; genus UBA10216. Next base: position 1,625 of record CAZBFZ010000101.1, on the reverse strand, counting down.
AGCCTCCTGCCTTTGGGAACGTGCTTACGAGCTCGCCAAAGCATCCTGCGATGAAAATTGCCGCAACCGACACGGCTACCCAGGCGAGCAGCATTAGGTTTCCAGAGTACCTTGCGCCTATGCCTGCGCCGAAGAAGAGCGTTGAGCCAACAATTGAGCCCAGGGCTAGTGAAAGCACAGCCCAGTACCCAAATCCCAGCTTAAACTCACCCATCTTTTACCACTCACGCCTCTTTTAAGCGTTAACTCTCCCTGCCGCCTTTTAAGCTTTTTCCTATTCAAAGGGGTTGTAGAAAGTCTCGGTTTTTGCTGACTTCGGTCGTTGCCACGACTCACTTATCCTCCCCTACGCTTAAGCGTGGGGAGGGAAAGTGACTTTGGCGTAAGCCAAAGCGAAGGCAGCTCAGCAATTTTTTCTACTGAGCCCTATTCAAAAGAATTTTAAAGTGCGCCGTGCGGTTATCGGCTGTGGCAAGCCAAACCAGGAAGGGAAAAACGGTAGCAGCCCTCGTAGAAGGCGTTGAAAGCGGCAAGGCTTTTTCTGACTGGAGGAAAAGCAACGAAAGTGCTTACCTCACAAGCGCGTTCGTGATGGCCAAGGACGCGGCAGGGCTGGGACAGGGACAGGAGGGTGGTGCCGTGGCAGAGTGGCTTCTCAGCTACTACGATAAGGAAGACGACACGTTTACAACATTCAGCTCTCTTGGAATCCGGAAGGCTGCAAAGGAGCAGGCGTTCAAGAAGGGCAGGACGCTTCCTCCCTTGAATCCCAGGCTCGTCAGGGTTGAGGTTTGGGACAGCATAAAGGCAGCAGAAGGCGTCAGGGTTTCAAAGTACAAGGGCGAGGAAGCAACGAGTATTATAGCTATTCTCCAGCCGTTAACTGATGAAGAGATTTTTGACTCGGGCAGCAGTTGGAAAGCAAAGGATGCCTCAAAAGCGATTCCTGTGTGGAACCTCACCTACATCACAAGCGCTTACAACATCCTTAACGTCAAGATTGACGCGGCAACAGGCAAGGTTCTCACCGATAGGATGTCTGGCGTGATGGACTTCATGCAGAAAGACAAGTGATTGCAGCTTTTCAATTGCATTTCAGCATCGGCAGAGCCGATGCGTAGAGGCAGCTTTGCTGCCTCTATTTCATTATGCTATTTCCCGCTTGCTATTTTGGACTGCAACATACTTTAAATACCAGTAAATTAAAAAAATAAGCTTCCGAGAGAAGGCAGAAAAGCAAAAAGAAGGTGTGCAGCATGATAAGCTACAACGCGATACGCAAGAATAAAACCCTTCTTCAGGTTCTAGAGGCAGGCGTTGCCGAGTTGGAAAAGGAAAGCAAACCCGCAGCTGCGGCAGCTGAGGATAAAAAAGAATAATCAATCGTTTCTCTACTCCTATTTCTGTGCAAGAAATTCCTCAAACACTTTTACGGCTTCCTTTTGAGTGTCATCGGCTGTTTTTGGCTCATCGGTATTAATGTAAGTCACTTTTGAGCCGTGCTGCTCGAAGAGCTGCCTGAGCCAGTCCGACCTGAACCTTGAGTCTATGTTGCGCTGGAATTCCAAGCTGTCGAATATGGAGTAGTCCTTCTTTGACCTTGCGCCAAGCCTGCCCATAACCGT
>CAZBFZ010000100.1:0-3314 GCA_964491245.1 uncultured Methanosarcinales archaeon | reverse complement strand
TGATGAAATGAAAATAACCTTTGACCCGAAGCATAACATAATGCGTATACAGTTCCGAGAAGGTAAGTATGCGGTAAGCAAAGAAGTAGATGAGGGCATAATAATTGACATGACAAAAGATAACAAGATAATGGCTATTGAAATACTGGACGTATCCAAAAGAATCCCTGAAAGGGAAATCAAAGAAATCACGGTTGGCGTTTCTGGCTAGCGCGATATGCAAAACTTAATCTACAAACTCGCCGACAGTCCTCTGGCTTAGCTTCACGATGTTTTCCTTTGCCTGCCTGTCCTTGAAATGCCTGTCGAACGAGACGTACGCCACATCATTGACGTAGCGCTTAGTGATTGGAACACCTTTCTCAATCATGTTCGTAATATACCCCCTCACCAGGAACTCGCTCTCCTTCATAGCTGTTGCGATGTCCCTGTACGTCAGCGGCTTATCATCGGCTGCCGTGTAGAGCACGAGAAAAACATCCTTCTCCCTTTCGTCAAGCTCGATTGGTTGCTGCGAGAGCGGCTGCGATTGGCTGCCGAGAAACTGCGAAAGCGAAAGCTGGAGGTGCTCAAGCTGCCCCTCAACCCTGTCAACCTTCGCATCGAGCTTGCACAGCATCTCGTAATTGGCTTCAATCTCGTTAGTGTTATCGTTGATGCTCTCCCTGTGGTCGTCAAACTCCTCCCTGATGCCCTTCAATGCCGCTTCAAACCGCTGCTTTAGCCAATCAACCGCAGAATTACCGCCATTATCGCTGCCGCCATTATTGAAAAGACTTCTCTCCACTCTAATCCACCCCCGATAAACTTACTTCTCAACTAAACTAAACTTTCCCAACCAACAATGAAACTGCATTCAATAAAGGAGCTTCCTCCCAGCCGAACCCGCCTTTAAATAGTTTTCTGTAAAAGAAAAGATAGTTTGAGAAAGGGATTCGTTTAAACTTCGCTATGGCCAAACGTCAGCACAGTTATCTGCCTGTTGTTCCAAGCAACAGTGTACCAATCGTCAGGCGCACTTACAACCGGCCCTAATCCTTTAGCCTCTGCCTTTCTACTTTCAGAAAGCGGAATCAGCACCAAGCCGTCAGGCACCAAACCAATCATAGGGCTAGCCGCAACAGCGTTTCCGAATCCTATTCTAATTGTTGTTGCGGGAGGAGCCACTATTTGTTCTAAAAGCTCTGCCACAGAGGCATAGCCTTTGCCAATACTTCTTACCTTAGCAACGTGGTCGCCATAAACGCAAAAAGAGCTTCCCTCTCTCTGATAAAGTGGCGTACTGAATTGTCCAGCCGGTGCTAAGAAAGCAGTGTATGCCCAGTTATCGCCCAAAGCCATTGCTGCAGGAGGAAGGGCTTCGCCGTAAAAACTTACGTGCCTTTCAACAACATCCAGTAAAAAATCTAGAACACGGTCCTCATGTTTCAGCGACCACCCCGAAACGACAGAATCAAGTGCCATAGGCTCTGGAAGGATATTAACATATTTAAAGCTTCTCTGTTTTGCCTCTACGAAAGTGAATCAGAGGAAACAACAAGAATATGCGCCTAAAAGCAAGTCGCAATTAGCAATAGCGTTATCGAGGCTTGCGGGGTTTGGAAAGTTCGGGAAACAGCAGCTGATGAAAGAGCAATACGCAACAGACTCCGAAGCCGCAGCTGAAGCAATATGGTTCGCGTACATGAACGGCGACATCGAAAAGAAAGTGGTTGCTGACTTTGGGTGCGGCACCGGGCTGCTTGGAATAGCAGCGCTGCTGCTGGGAGCGGGAAAGGTTTACTTTGTTGACAGCGACAAGGAAGCCATTGTTACCTGCGGCAAAAACATTGCTACCGCCTCGGACAAGGAAACAGCTGCCAAGGCCATGGTAATGGCTGCTGATATTGCGGAGTTTCACCATCACGTTGATACTGTCGTGCAAAATCCCCCTTTTGGAACGAAAACAAAGCACGCTGACAGGCAGTTCCTTCTGAAGGCGTTTAAGGTTGCGGATGTCATTTACTCCTTCCACAAGATAGAAACAGCTGATTTTGTCAAGAAGATTGCTGCAGGCAATGGGTTCTCCGTCACAAACATCATCCCTTTGCGGCTGCAGCTGAAAAAAACATACGGCTTCCACCGCTCAAGGATGAAAAGAGTGGATGTCGGGCTGTTCAGGATTGTGAAGGGAAATTAAATTTTCCTGCCAAGCCGTATCAGCCTATTGACGCTTTTTCTTGCCTGAGGGTCAGCATTCGCCCTCTTTGCAGCAAATTTCATGCCCGCAAACTGGAGGGCTGCGAACAGCTTGCCTGTGATGAAGCCCGTTACAAAGACAAGAACATACGTCATAAGCTCAGCAGCATCGGCCATTGCAGCAGTTGCAGCCGCTGCCGGTTTTAGAGCTCTTCCCAAGCTGATTACGGAATAAATTTGCAAAACCTATTTTACATCCGCAATTTAGTTTGCTTAATTTACAGATGCTGCCGCAATTTCCACAATCCCTGTAAACTACTTGGAGAAAGCTGGAAGAAGCATGCTCACTTTTTCGATTCAACTTCGTTGGTCACAGCCCAGTCAATGAGGGTTTCTGAAAGCTGCTGGAGAATGGCTTTGATCCTGTGGGCGTGAATGTCGTTATTGTCAAACTTGTCAGTCACCCCTAGCACTTCAGTTGCAAATGAGGCAGCTGAGCGGTAATCCAGAGAGTCAAGGCACTTGAGAAGGCTGAGCAGCATGGCATGCACCGGCTCTGCCAGGCTCTTGCTCTGCCTTGCAGTGAGCAGGATTAAATGGTCAGCCAGGCCTTCCAGGCTCTTCGAAATCATGGCAATATAGAACAGCTCGATGTGCCTCAGCTTTGAGGAGCGCTTGAACATGAGCGAGCTTATTGCGGACTTCTGGATGAGGGTGTTGCTCCTGTCAATCTCCTCCTCATAGCGCTGGACCAGCTCCTTTGCCTCGCTGGCCTGCATGACCCTTATCATGTTAACCATCTTCCTTATCATGGTCTTCAGGATAACGTCAGGGTCCTCCACAGAGATTGTCGACTCGCAGCTTATGTGGTCCTCTCCAAACTCAACAAGCTCTATGCTGCTCATCATCCGCTTCTGGTCAAGTATGTCAAGGGAAGAGATTGGCTTGTTCAGCTTTATCTTGAAAGACCTCACAGGGTTAAGGTAGGAAGCGACTATGAACATGTTAATCAGGCGCCTGTCAAGCTTCCCGCTGCTTTCAGAAAAGCTGAGAGTAAGCTGCTTGTCCGCAGCTGACTGCGGATTGGCCGAAACAACAAGGCTGCCCTCAGATGACATGTCAAGCACAAGCTGGGT
>CAZBFZ010000099.1:0-3347 GCA_964491245.1 uncultured Methanosarcinales archaeon | reverse complement strand
TTGAGAACTTTTACAGGGGCAAAAACTCGGTAAGGGCGCTTGCCGCTAGAAACCTTTCTTCCCTGCTTGAGCGGAAGCAGCTCGTGTTCGGAACAATTGCTGCGCTTATGCTAATGCTGCTTTTCAGGGATTACGTCAAAGACGCCATTGTCCTGCTTATCCTGGGCTCTATTGCCGTTCTTTCAACAATATACAAGCGCTTCATGAGAGTGCCTCCTGCTGTGGAGCTGGTCACGTTCAGCACGGTAATGGTGGGCATTTCCCACGGACCAATCACAGGAGCCGTCTTCGGCGCGGTTGTCACGCTCGCTGCCGAGGTATTCAATTCTGGAGTGGATGCTTTCATTATCGGCTACATCCCGGCCAGGGCTGTCGTGGGCGCTGTTTCCTCATTCTTCCCCGGAGCAAACATAGTCTATCTGGGGTTGTCAATGAGCGTCCTTTACAACCTCATAGCGCAGCCCCTTTACGCGCTTCAGAGCGATGCTGAGCTCAGGGTGAAGCTGCTGGCGTTCGTGATTGTCAATGTCTCTTCCAACTTCGTCATCTTTTCCCTGCTTGGCGGGCTTGTGAAAGGTGTGATAATGTGACTTCTACGCGATAAGCGCCAGAATGGGCTTTGCCAAGTAAGAAAGGAAGATATAATTAACGGCCAGGTTTGTCAGTATTCCTAGCATGCCTGCAGCCCTGATTTCGGCATCCCTGTAAAAGAGGAATGTAAAAGCCAGTATGGTCAGCGTTGAAAAAAGGACGAGCATAACGCCTAGCAGGACTATGCCGAATCTGGCACTTAGAGGATGTGCTAATCCACCAGCTATGGCTGTGACGAGCAGGAATAACGGGGTTGTGACGCCCACGTCCTTTGATATCAGGACAGACGACAGGGCAGTTGCGAAGCCAAACAATGCCCCTATAAGCGGGCCAAATGCAATACCTGTAATTATTGTTGTGAAAGTGACCAGTTCAAAACCTATTGCCCCGAACCCTTCAAGCTTCTTTTTGTAGAAGGTGGAAAATGCTCCGAGAAGGAAAAGCAGCATTACAGCCAGCAGCGCCTTGAAGAAATTATGAAAAAGGGCAACCAGCGCTAAGGCTATCACGGCTATTATAGCTGCCTGCTTTTTTGTGAGGTTTCTCGCTAAAATTCCGGTTACATTCGCAAAGAGCTTCCTTGATTTTCGCATAAGGCTGCATTTTAGCTGTCTTTTTTATTATTTTCCATTAGCGCAGAAGCAGGGCATAAAAATAGCTTTAAATAGTAGCCGGAGTTAGTGCCTGGCGGGCCTGTAGCACAATCCGGACAGTGTAATCGGCTTCGGGTGACCCTTTTGCAAGCAAAAGGTTCAAATCGTGCGAAAGCACGATTGAACCCCGTCGCCGAAAGCGACGATGGTTCAATCCAAAAACGACGGAAGATGTCAGTAGAAACCGATTGATCCGGGTTCAAATCCCGGCGGGCTCACTCCAAGGTGCTGATTCAATGGACTCTCACAAGAAAAGGGACGCGGTTTCTTGGGCCCATGCCAAAGTCCCCGGGCTGGAGAGCCTGACGTCTTTTCTCAAATTCCTAGTTGAGAAGAAGCTTATAGTGGTAATGGCCGTAGCTGCTGCCGTGCTTCTGTTCTTTTTTTGGGCATACGTAAAGCTCCTGGCTGTAATGGCATTCTTCATTGCCATAGCTGCGGTATCAATGATTTACAACAGGTGGGTAAAGCTTTCTGTTGGCGTGGAGTTTGTAATGCTCGGCCTTGTCATAACGTCAATTGCATTCGGCAGGCTTCCGGGCCTGATTGTTGGCGTGGTCGGGCTTTTCCTTGCAGAGGTTATCTCTGAAAGGTTCACGTACTCAACATTCGTCTCTTTCATAGGGGTAGCCGTGGTTGCTGTAATATCTCCGACAGTTTTCGGGTGGGTAGACAGCATAACCGCGGCAGGCATACTGCTTACAGTAATCTACGACGCCATCATAATCCCGGGCTACCTCCTTCTCGGCAGCAACATTGGCAGAAGCGCCTTTTTCGTGGTGACGCACATAATATTCAACATCTGGGTGTTCTCCTTCATTGCGCCAATGGTGTTCAGGGTTTTGGCGTAAGAATTGTTGATTGCTGTTGCAGCTGCCAATTTACTGCTTTCTCTTAATCGTTATCTCTATTGATGATACCCTTACCTGCTTGCCCTCTGGTGTCGTGAATTCCTCTGAGTTTGTAGCAATGTGGCCGATTTCTGCCTTGCCTTCAAGAAAGCGCTTCGTTGCCACTTCAGCAACGTCAACTGCCCTGCTGATGAACTTGCCCCTTGCCTTAACAGTGACAGATTCAGCTTTCTTTGCGGTGAACTGCATCACGACAGCGGTTACGTAGTTCATCAGCGGCTTGGTGCCTATAAAGACGAGATTGTCGCTCAATGTAATCCTCCCCATAGCTGCGTTGTGGTCAATGTTGTTGTTAGTTGTTAATTTGCTGTTAACACATATGCTGCTGGAATGCCGTATTTAAAAGTTTTGTGCGCTTTGCAAAGGAAAAAGTTTTTAACCGCTGCAAAAGAGAGGCAGTCGCTATGGCTTACAAGCAGGTGATTCTGGTAAGGACTGACTTAAAGCTGCCAAAGGGCAAACTTTCTGTTCAGGTTGCACATGCCTCACTTGAGGCGGCGCTGAAGTCATCACGTTCTGTTATGGACGAGTGGCGCAGCGAAGGCGGCAAGAAGGTGGTGCTAAAGGTTGAAGGTTTGGAAGAGCTTCGGAGGTACAAGGCAGCTGCGGAGAAGGAAAAGATTGTAACCGCGTTAATAACCGATGCCGGCCACACGACAATACCGGCAGGCACTGTCACGTGCCTGGGAATCGGCCCGGATGTTGAAGAAAAAATTGACAGGGTAACCGGCCAGCTGAAGATTCTGTAGGTTTTTATTGTGCTGCCTTTGTCGGCTCCAGTTTTGGCGTGGAAGCTGCTTCCTGTTCCTTGAGTTCGGCGTGCATGCCGTCAACCTTCTTCTGGAGGGCTTCGCACTCGGTCTTAATCTGGGAGTACTTCATCTCCATGCTTGAGTTGAGCTGGTTGTGGCTCTTGTCCCATTCAAAAGTCATCAGCCTCTTCCTCATGTCCCGAAGCTTTTCTTTCATGTCACTCAAAGGCATGTTTTCATTCTGTGTTTCTTGCATTTGCATCACCGTCTCCATACAATTCTAAGCTATCCCTACCTTGCAACCCCCACTGATAACAACTAGCGCTGTTGCAGAACTGAAAAAACTAGATGCAACAGGGGCAATCCAGGTGGTTTAAATACTTTGCGCTTGAATTGCGCGCTCACGCCTCGCCGTAGTCGTTGAGGTTTATCTGCCCCTT
>CAZBFZ010000098.1:0-3359 GCA_964491245.1 uncultured Methanosarcinales archaeon | reverse complement strand
ACCCTTTTAGAAAAAGGGTCAATCCAAAAACGAATAAGGTGGAGGCTGCGGGTTCGATTCCCGCCGAGTCCACTCGATATTTCAGCAAAGACGAAAATGGAAAAGGAATTCGAGGACTTCGTGAAGCTTGCAAGGAAGGCCCTTGCTGAGTCTCCCTGGGCTAACATGCAAACCGTAAAAAGCTACTCTGCCCAGCTTGCTTCTGAAGCCGATGAAGTGCTGGAAGCAGTCGGCAGGAGCGATCGGGAGGAACTGAAGGCAGAGCTTGGTGACTTGTTTTGGGATACGCTGATGGTCATGCTCATAGCTGAGAAGCAGGGCTGGTTTAAGCCCGAGGAATCTATTAGCGGCGTTCTTGATAAGATGAAGCGCAGAAAGCCTTTTCTTGTTACAGGCAGGAAGGTAACGCTTGAGGAAGAGGAAAGGGTTTGGAGCGAAGCGAAGGCTAAGGAAAAGGAGAAGAAACGGCAATGAATCTTCCGAAAGCGCTCAGCATAATTTTAGCAGCAGTGGTTGTTCTTAATTTCGTAGGGCTTGTCTTCAAAGTAATCAAGCCAGCCACTTTCTGGCTGGTGACGATAATGTCGGCAATTGTGGCGTACTTAATTATCCCTCGCTTAAGGAAATGAGAGCGCACGGGGAGATTCGAACTCCCGAATAATCGCTCTGCAGGCGATCGCCTTGAACCTCTTGGCTACGTGCGCAGCGGACCTGATGGGACTTCCAGCCTTTTTGCGTTTTTTGATTGACCTTTTTCGCAAAAAGGTCATTTGAACCCACGGCCTCCAGCTTACTTCTATATCAAGCGTAGAAGGCTGTCGCTCTGTCCAAGCTGAGCTACAGGTCCTGAGTTTAAGCGCTTGTAAAACGTATATAAAGGTTTCTTCGGAAAGGTTTATAATTACTGCAAGCTTCTTAAGGGTGTATGATGCCTGTAGCTGATCGGCAAACCGCGAAAAGGATTGACATTGAAGGGAGGATTTATTTAGGGGCACCATTGTCCAATTCTTTCCTAATTAAAACGCATTACAAGGTAAAAGGCTCAGAGGTGAGTCATAAGGGGATTATCATGCTGCCTGAAAGCGTTTTTTATGAGTTGGCGAATAAGGTAGATGCAGGTTTCGGTTACTTGGACCAGTCGCCTGATGTTAGGAGTGTTCGCAGGTTTTTCTTCTCGAGCTTTTTGCAGCCGCATGACAGCCACGGCAGGATGACAATTCCACAGGTGATGCTGGCTTACGCCGGCTTAGGGCGTGACGTCTACATTACGCCAAGGCACAACTACCTTATGCTAACAAGGGAACTGCTGGATGGAAATGAAGTCGAGGGCACAACCCTTGATGGAATTATAAGGGTTGCGGAAGTTCGCTCACTGCGAATGGAACAGAAGTCAAACGCGACAGTCGCTTTTGGCTAAGCAACTCTCCGTTTCTTTTCGTGCCAGTGGTGCTTTCCGGTTGGCTTTTCATAGAAGGGCGCGGCCCTGAGGAACCTTGGAAACCTGCTTACGGCCCTGAACGTGTTAATCATTTTTGCTGTCCTGCTTATCTCCTGCGCACTGGCAGCCTCCTTTACTATCATTGCCGCTTCCCTCTCAACCTTGCCTGCCGCCAGGGCTTCGTGAGCTATTGCCTGACCCTTTTCAACAACTGCCGTCACCTGGAGCAACTCCAACAGCCTGAAAGCCAGGAAAAAAGGTATTGTGGCTATTATTTCAAGCCAGTTGTTCTTGAGGAACGTTGGCAGCTTCCTTACCCTGTAATACTTGAAACCGAGGTCTGCTGCGAAAACAAGCACGACAAAGCCGTCAAACCAGTCAGCGTAGTGCTTGTACCACTCGAACTGGTGGGAAAAGAACAGTTCGCCGATTATTACTATCAGCAGGGCGGCCAGCACTGGCGCTATTAGCTTGTCAACCAGCACCTCTATTTTGTGCAGCCAGATGTGCATTGAACGTTTTTCTGCAGCCTGAGGATTTAAACCTTTTGTAGTTGTTGCCGCAGTTAAGATTTAAGTGTTCAGTCTATGAAATCCTTCTTCCTTATCTTTTCCGGCAGGTATGTGTCTGATATGAACGTGATGCCTTTGCTGCTCAAGGCCTGTATCTCCACCTTGCTGCCGAAGTCCTTCATCATCTTGAACTGGCGCTGCCATGCCTTGTTGTTCTTGAACCAGTCGTAATCAGCTATCTGCTTTAGTCGCGCAAGGTCAACGTCCTTCATTTTGATGAAGTGCTTTTTCAGGTCGTAGTTGTTGATGTCATCGGCTGTTATGCCGAGGAACTTGACATCAGGGATTGCGAGGGATTCTGCCATGTGGGCAAGGCCGATTGAGCCGAACTTCAGGACGCTGTAGATGTAAAGCCCATAGCTGTCGAAGTCTGTAAGCACGTAGACTGGCAGCTTGTGCTCTGTGTGGAGGCGCTGGAGCAGCCTTCTTACCCCCCTTGTTGTCTGGCCCTGCGAGCTCATTATGATGCAGTTTTGCTTTTCCCAGAACTTGTCCTCGTGAAGCCTTTCCCAGACTGCTGCCTTTTCCATGTAGATTACGTATTCGCCAGTGACTTTTTTGAATTCAATCTCTTCGACGTTGCTTGGGATGCTCCACCCTCCGCTTCCCAGCTTGCCCCAGTCTATGGTGTCACCCTTGTCTTCAATCACAACCCTGCCTGCTACCGAGCCCATCTTGTTTGCGTTCATGTGCAGCTGTTCCCTGCTGAGGTCCGTAATCAGTTCAAGGTCTTCAATGGAGTTGTCTGTTTCGGACTGCTCATCCACAATGTTGATGTCAGTTCCCTTTATGGTCCTCTTTGCCATGTAGTAAACATCCCTGAGGCTGGCGTGCTTGCCTGCTTCGAGCAGCGCCTTTGCTATTTTTGCAATCTCAAGCGTCTGGACGAACTTTCTGACGTGGCCAACGTTGAAGAAGAAGCGCCTTGCTTTTTTTTCGCCAAGCACGAGCGTTTTTGCCTTTGTGTCAAAGCTGATGTTGCTTAATGACCGGACCGGCACTTCTATGCTGGGGTTGGTTCCCTTTTCTATGTCAGCTATGAGCTTTTTTCCAAGCTGCACCACTTTCTCTTTTGCCACTATCTTCTCTTTAGTTGTCATTTTTCGTTTTTTGATTGACCTTTTTCTTAAAAAGGTCATGCTGCTTTTTCCTTGGCTGTCATTTTAGCTTCTTTTGCTCCTCTTTCTTTTTCTTAGTAAGCGGCTTGGATGATGGCTTCTCTTCATCTTCGCCGCCGTTGCTGTCATGCTTTGTGGGAAGGCGCATCTCCTCCTCAACCTCCGGAATCCTGACCTCAAGCTGCGCCTGTATCTCTTCCTTTCTGAGCGTTGAGTTGAGCTTGTCAAGCA
>CAZBFZ010000097.1:956-3374 GCA_964491245.1 uncultured Methanosarcinales archaeon | reverse complement strand
CTTGCTCCTATGGGGTGCATTGTGTTTACTGGCGGGAGGTAGCCGAGGAACAGCACGCTTTCAAGCTTCTCGTAGCTGCACACCTGGCACTGTTCAACGACAACGCTTGTGCCTGTGTTGAATGCTAACTCATTGTTTTTCATACAGCTTCTCTCCTTTGTCCGAAACTTTCGGCTCTTTGCCTGCGTTTTGGTCGTACCATTTTGCTGTTATGTGAAGCCCTTCCCTGAATGGTGTTTTGGGCTTGAAGCCGAGCTTTTTCAATTTTGTTGTGTCTGGGCATCTTCTGGCTGGCGAGCCTTTTGCAAGCTCTCCCGGCACGGTTTCAGCATGCTTTCCGAAATAGTTTCCAATCTCTTTTGCGACATCCTCTATCTTCATCTCTTCCATTGTCCCGATGTGGTAGATTCCGAGATGCGAACCCTTTTCCAGCACGAGCATTAAGCCGTCCACGAAGTCGTCTATGAATATGAACGCCCTTGTTTCTTTCCCTGTTCCTTGGATTGGCACTTTTATTTTCTTTTCAGCGGCTGCAGCCGCGATTTTCTTTATTTTTAAGACAAGTTGCGGTATGACGTGCTCCCATCCCATGTCTGGGCCGTAGACGTTGTGCGGCCTGAATATCATTGCCCTGCCGAAGTGCTTCCTGCCGTAGTTTATTGCCATCATCTCGCTTATTATCTTCCCGGCGGAGTACGAGTATCTTGGGTTTAGGGGGTCGGGTATTAGGAGCGCTGCCGTCTCGTCTGTTGGTATCTTCTCTGGATTGCTGTACACTTCCGAGCTTGACGCAACCACAAGCTCCCTCACGCTTTCCTTGACGCAGCCGTCTATGACGTTCACCATGCCCTTTACGCCTATGTCAAGCACCAGTTCCGGCTTTGTGTAGAAGAACTGAGTCCCTTGTAAGTATGCCAGGTGTATTACGCTGTCAACTCCCCTGCATGCCTTTTGCACTGCAGCAGCATTCCTGACATCAGCTTGTATAATTTCTATCCTGTTCGCAACGTCTTTCAGCCGTTCAGTTGCGCCGCGAAGGTCATTGTCCAGCACCCTGACTTTATTGCCTTCTCTAACCAGCCTTCTCACTATCGCGCTTCCTATGAATCCGCTTCCTCCCGTTACCAGGTATTTTTTCTTTTTCATCCCGCTCTCCTTTTTCTGAATCTTACGTGCAGCAGCCCCCACACGAACCACTTTATGTATTCTGTAATCCACCGTTTTAGCTTGAATGTTGATGTTCCTCCGTAAAAGCGGTTTATTGAAACTATCGGCACTTCCGATGTCTTTAAGCCCAGCAGCTGCGCCTTTATTGCCATCTCAAACGCGAACGCCCATCCTACAGGGTTGCACTCAAGCTTTATCTTGTCAAACACCTCTCTCCTGAATATCTTGATTCCGACTGTTGAATCTGTGAGTGCTGAGCCCGCAAAGATGATGAACAGCTTGTTTGCCATTCTTGACAGCAGCCTGCTTGAAATTGCCCCGCCGACAACTTTCCCGCCTTTTGCATATCTTGTCGCGCTTACCAGGTCGTACCCTTTCTCTATCTCATCAAGCATTTTGCTGATTCCGAAGATTGCGCCCATGTCATCAGCTGGGAGTATTAGCACGTATTCGCCTTTTGCTGCTGCCACTCCTGTCCTCACGGCGTTTACTACGCCTCTTCCGAGGGTGTTGTGCAGCGGTCTGACAGCGGGGTGTTTTTTCTGCATCGCAGCTGCTACCGGTATGCTGTCGTCGTCAGGGCTGTCGTACACGACAAGAACTTCATAGGGCACTTCCATTAGTGCGTTGATTATCTTGAGTATCATCTTCAGGTTGATGCCCTCGTTCCTGACAGGCATCAGTATTGAAAGTTTCAGCCTGGCTGCCGCTTTTTCTTTTTTCATTTACGCTGCCCCTGTATCTTTTTCCACAGCGAGACATCCATGGAAGCATCCCTGGAGAGCTTGAAGGGCGTTCTGCCCTGTATGTCCTCAAGCTTGCACGGCTTTATCGTGGGCTTGTATTTTTTGAACAGCTCGTAATCAGAAATCCTTTCTCCTCCAATGTTTACTGTTCCTGTAAAGTCATTTTCGGCCATGGCCGCTATCGCTTTTACGAGCTCGCCAACAGGCATTGCTGAAGTGTACGAGTCTGTTGCGTAGGTATCGTATTTTACGCTTTCCTGGTCAAAGAACCTCGTTCGTATGATGCAGAAGTTTTGCAACGCCATTACAGCGCACTCTGCCCCGAGCTTTGTCCACCCGTACAGGTTGTATGGGATTGTTTCATCCTGTTCAGAATAATCTCCTTTGGCACTCTGGTAAACCCCGTCTGTTGAGATGTGAACAAGCCGTATTGTTTTTTTCATTGCTTTCTCTTTTTTCATTACGGCAGCCACAATGTTGCTCGTGCCAATGATGTTTGTCTCTA
>CAZBFZ010000097.1:0-946 GCA_964491245.1 uncultured Methanosarcinales archaeon | reverse complement strand
CTTTTCCGGCTGCTGCTCGCACTCGCCAACTCTGGCCATTGCCGCGCAGTGTATCACAGCATCAAAGTCATTCTCTTCAAAGAATTTTTCTACGGTGGCTGCATTCGTTATGTCCATTTCCTGGCTGCTGGGCGCAAGGATGTTCCTGAACAGCCCCGACTTGAGTATGTGCTTCCCCAGCGTGCCAGTTCCCCCAGTGAGCAGTACCTTGCCGTATTTCATGGGCGGTGTGCCTGGACTGAGATATTTAAATGATTTGGTTGTTCTTTTAAACGCCAGCTATGAAGGCAGGCATAAAAGTTAAGGCGGAATGGAAATAGTTATTAACCTAAAGCCTTACATTAAGGCCTAATGGAACTTAAACAAGTTGAAAATAGAATCGTATACGGTAAACTTGAAGTAGGAGGATTTGTAAATGACAAGAAATGTGACTGCGGAACAAAACGAATATTCAATGACTATTACGATTCCTATTTCTGCATTAAATGTAACAAATGGTTAGAAGAACACCCAAATTCCAAGGACTGCTATTTTTGTCACGATAGACCAAAAAAGCCGCTTGAAAGAGGTTCAAGAGTAATTATAAAAAACATACCTTGGAAGGAAAGTAAAGCAATGTATCACAAATAACCCAACACTTATCACCCACCTTTATTACCTACAAATTAACCGATACCTCGTCGGCAAAAAGTTTATATATGCCCGATGGCTACTCTTTTTGGGATCTCAGCCTTTTTGCGCCAAGCTATGCGGCGCTTTTCTTTTTTGCAAAAGCATTAAATAGCAATAAAGGTTAATTAATGCCGTTGACTAGGCTCGGTATAAAATACGGCGAAAATTGTGAGCCGGCGGTGGGAGCCACGTCGCTTACGGCGACGGGACCAATCGCAACAGCGATTTGGTTCTCACCCACATAGGAGATTTGAGCCCACACAAGGAGGGTGTG
>CAZBFZ010000096.1:0-3471 GCA_964491245.1 uncultured Methanosarcinales archaeon | reverse complement strand
CCTGACATCGCCTGGGCTTTTCCCGATGCGCAGCATCAGGCTTAACCTGCCGAATGTGCCAAACACCCTTGTAAAGTATGCTTTCAGATTACCCGCCAGTGCTGCAGCGTATTGTGGCTCTGCTCCTGTCTGCATAAGGCGGACCTCGAGCGGCAATAAACTTAGGTCGCCTTCTGAAAGCGATTCTGCTGCCGGAAGCTGGTTTCTGCTGACGATGCTGTAGGCGCTGTAACGCGGGTCCCTTACTATGAACCTGGCTCCTAGCTCTTTCAACGCCCTTTCGAAAATATCGTTTACCAACAGGCCCCGCGCTTCCATCAGGCTAAGCTTGCTTTCAATTCTGGGATCATTGTAAAACCTGCTCTCTAACCCCTTTACGGTGCCTGGACTGCGCTGGGTGCTGGCAACGTAGCCCAAAAAAGCCTGCCAAAAGAGCGGCGCAGTTAAGCTTAGAGTTGAGCGCGCGGCATCGTTAAGCGGCTCAGCTTGCGGCAGTTTAGCTGGCGACAGGTCAGCTGGTGAAAGGCTTGTTGAAGAATCATACACCAAGCATCTGAGGCGAAATTTCTCGACGTGCTTGATGGCGGTAACTACCCAGACGTCTGGCCTTGAAAATACCGAACCGATGACGTCGTAATAAGTTCCGAAGCTGGTCACGTCGGAGCTTGCAATTTTTTCGTCAAGAAGCTCTCCTATTCCCAAGGTTTCCTGGTTAAAGCCTGGCAAGTTTCTGTCAGCCGACTCAATAATCCTGGATGCAAAGCCGGAAAGGTAGTCAACAACATCAGGCATTGTTATGGCGATTTCGTACCTGTCTGCAACCTCTTTTACACGCTCCATTACAGCTCTGCGGAGCTTTGCAGCCTTGATCTTTCCACGCTCATCAGCTGCAAGTGGGTGGCTGACGTATTTGGGAAGGAACATTCCGAGAACGCGCACCAAATCGAAGAATGGCTGATACTTATAATAGGGCAAAAAGCCGGCAACAGCTGCCTCAAACTCACTCCGAGGCTGCATAGCTAAAGCTTCCTGTTCCTCTATGAACAACGCTTCTAACGGCTGCATAGTGCACAGGTAGTCACTGCCAATATTTAAACCCATCCACGCGCTTGCAGCCTATACGCGTATACCCCTTAGAAGCCGATGTTCTTTGCCTTTTATTCACCACCGCCTCAGAAACCCAAATCGGCAGCAGCCGATTGGGCCCAGTCGCAAATCGGGCAACACAGCATCGGCAGCAGCCGATGCGTATCGACCCGAGGTCGATAGCCCGATTGCGCAGTCGCAAGTCCTGCCAAGCAGGACTGCGCATTCCGCCATGGGCGGAATTGCGGCTGCCGCCGACTTGCGCAGCAGCGACTTGGGAATAAGTTTTATATAGGACAATGGTTCTGGCTGTTTTTTAACAATGGGCAGCTCAGATGGGTTCTACCAGTCAAACGGCCGCAATTTGCCAAGGTCAAGCCTGCCTGATGGCAGGGCAAGCTTTCTTGAAACTGTGACAGCCGCTGCTGTTGACGAGTCTGTTGAAGGCGGCCTTTTTCATGTTAACAGTACTTACCTGACAATTGTCTGCTCTCCCCCCCGCACGCTTCTAAGGATGAAAAGAAAGCCGTCAGTTCATGAGGCGCTGCAGAACCAGGCAAAGTGGGGGCTGGTAGTGGCTACAAAAGTACTGCCTGCCCCGCCTTCAGGCGCGGACTACTGGGAATCCTGGAGAAAGGGAGTGGAAGAACTGGTTGCTGAGGTTCAGCAGGCCGACAGCCCGATGCGCTGGTTTCCAATAGGACAGCTCTATGTTGACGGCAGAAAACAGGATGAGCTTCGCGATGCTTTGAGGGAAAGAGGTATTGATACAATCTTTGGCCGCAAGTACAGGCGAAGCGGTGAATATAGGGGCAATCTTGGGTTGTTTGGTGAGTATCTGCTACACCTGGCTGACACAGCTGCCGGAATTGCAAGGATCTCTTCCAATGGCCACAGTAACGGCCACTTCACCAATGGCATTACAGGCATTATCACTACTTAGTCAGGCAACATGTTTGGGCATATTGCTACCGGAAAACAGATAATCTTATATACAAGAACTTCCCAGAAGTGCTAAAATACCTTTCAAGGAGGTGTATTTCGAAATGGCAGGAAACGGAACAGTGGATACGGTATCTAAGTGGCTCTTACTGGTAGGGGGGCTTAACTGGGGTCTTGTAGGCCTTGGTGCGTTTGTAGGAAGCGACCTCAACGTCATCGGGCTGATACTCGGCGGCGTAGCGGGCGGAGTCCTTGCAAACGTGGTCTACCTGCTTGTGGGCTTATCAGCGCTTTACGCGCTTTGGGGCATGTTCAAGAAGTAAATCGCCCCCTTTTTCTTTATTTTTTATTCTTCCTTCATTTTTGTTCGCAAAGATTTATATATGGCCCGTTCGCATAAAGTGTCGCATGTCGCTTGAGAAACTCGAAACAGAGCTGAAGCTTCGCGGATTTAGCGAGCGGACAGTCAAAAGCTACCTTTTCTACAACAGCAAGTTCCTCTCGTTCGTAAACAAGCAGCCTGACGCGGTTGCCGAGGAGGACATAAGGGCTTACCTTGCACATTTGATGGGCGACAGGAAGAAAAACGCGGCCACAGTTGCCCTCGTCAGGGCAGCGCTGAAGTTCTTTTACGACGGGCTACTCAGGAAGAACATCGTCACTCTGAAGACGCCAAAGATTCAGAAGAAGCTGCCTACAGTGCTTTCAAGGGAGGAGGTTAAGCGGCTGCTTGAATCAACCTCTAACTCAAAGAGCAAGCTGATACTCATGATACTGTATTCTTCGGGGCTGAGGGTCAGCGAATGCTGCAGCCTGAAGGTTAACGACCTGGAGCTTGAGCAGAAGATAGGATGGGTCAGGGATGGCAAGGGTGGCAAGGACAGGCTGTTCATACTGCCAGAAGGCATCCTTGACGGGCTGCGCAGCTTCATCAGCAGCAAAAGCACCGAGCACCTGTTTACAAACAAAACGGGAAAGCCGCTGTCAGCCAGGAACATCCAGAAGATAGTTGCGAATGCCGCCAAGAGGGCAGGCATAAGCAAGAGCGTAAGCCCGCACACCCTCCGCCATTCCTTTGCGACACACCTTTTGGAAAGTGGCGAAAGCATCAGGAAGATCCAGGAGCTTCTCGGGCATTCCAACTTACAGACAACGCAGATTTACACCAAAGTCTCGACGGAAGAGCTGAGGAAGGTAAAGAGCCCGCTGGACAGCCTTTGATAACGGCTGCTGGATTCTGAAGTTATAACTTGTAATAAATAATCACAATATTTAATAATATTATGACGTATTTAGATACTTAATATTTGATAATAAATTAAATAATTTAGTTATTATTTTTCTTAAATATTTTAATCAGATTATCATGCGGTTGTGCGGGACATGCGGGCAGTACAGCAAAAGGCTGAAAGTGGTTGCAGGAACGCGGCTGAACTCAAAGCC
>CAZBFZ010000095.1:0-3502 GCA_964491245.1 uncultured Methanosarcinales archaeon | reverse complement strand
TGCTCGTCCATGGAGACGCCGTAGAGCGTCTCTCCTTCTGCCATTAGGGCGTCGTTGTGCGAGATTATTATGTACTGGGCTTTCTCGCTGTATTTCTTGATGAGCTTGGCGAGCTTCTCGCTGTTGCGCTTGTCCAAGGCAGCATCCACTTCGTCAAAGACGTAGAAGGAAGCCGGCTCGTAGTCCTGGATCGCGAAAATTAGCGCTAGGGCCGTGAGGGTTTTTTCCCCTCCGGAAAGGCTGCGGATGTCAAGGAACTTCTCGCCTGAAATCCTGACCCTGATTCTGACACCGGCTTCGAACGGATTAAGCTCGTTTTCAATCATCAAGTGCGCCTCGCCCTTGGTGGACAGCTGCGAGAAGATGCCGGCAAAATTCTGGTTTAGGACAGTGAATGTGTTCATGAAAAGGTCCTTCTTTTTGCCTTCAATCTCGGCCATCATCTTCAGCACATCATCCTTCTCCCTGCCAAGCTTGTCCTTCTTGTCAAGGAGCTCGTTGTACTGCTTCTCAACATCATCGTAAATCTCAAGTGCTTTGAGGTTGACGTTGCCCATCTCGATAACCAGGCGCTCAAACCTGGAGATTTCGCTCTTTATCTGGTCTTCGGAAACTCCCTCAAGCAGCTTCACATCGGCGTACTGGGATAATTCCTCGCTCAAGCCGGCCAGCTCGGCTGAGACCTCAGCTTTCTTTATGGAGATGTTGTTAATCTTGATTTCGGCTGTGTTTATCTGCTCCTCTTTCCTGATTATCTTCTCATCATCTGCCTGGACTTCCTCCATCTGCTTCGTGCGCTTGGCAAAAAGCTCCTTGTGCCTGGCCTGGAACTTGGCGGCTTTGGTTTCGCTCTCGGAAAGGTCTTTCCTGAGCTTCTCAGTTTCCTTTATCAGGCGCTCCTTTTCAGATGCAAAATGCGCCTCGTCTTTGTCGAGCTGCTTCAGGATTTGCAGCAGCTTTGCCTTTTCCTGGCTGAAGACCTCGTTTATCTGGACATCGGTTGTCTTTGATTCGTTCTCACATTTCTGGATCTGGTCGGAGAGCTCCTGCTTCTTTTTGTCAAGAGCGTTGAGCTCGGCCAAGAAAGCTGGGTTTCTCAGGCTTGTGATTTGCTCACGGATGCCCATCCTCCTTGACTTCAGCTCGGCAACAAGCTTTGTCTGCTCAAGCAGCTTCTCCTCAACCTCCCTGAGCCTACCTGTTGCTGACTTTAGCTCTTCCTGAAGCTCGTGCTTCTGCTTCTTCGAGACATCCATGTCAGAGGACTCAAGGTGGAGGCTGCGCTCAAGCTTAATCACATCACCTTCAATGGCGGCTTTGCGTTCCCTCAGCTTGGCGATGGCTGCCTCAACGTCCTCTTTCTCCCTTTCCAATTCAGAAGTTTCTGCAGTGAGGGCTGAAAGCCTTAGCTCAAGCTGGCCTGCTACATGCGACTCTTCCTCATCAACAAAGCCCATCGCCTCCTTCCTGCTTTCGCGGAAGCCGCCGTGCATTGCTCCTGAAAGCTCAGCAAGGTCGCCATCAAGAGTAACCATCCTTGCCTTTCCGATGCCTATTTTCCTCGCGGCTTCCATTGAGTCAACCACGATTGTGTTGCCAAAAACGTATGAAAAAGCGGGCTTGAACTTCTCATCGAAACTAATCAGGCTGATTGCAAGGCCGTGGACTCCGGGCAGCTTCAGCAAGGCTGCAACATCGCTGCGCTCCTCTGCCTGCCTTATCTTGTTTAGCGGGAGGAAGGACGCTGTGCCGATTTTCTTGGACTTCAGGAAGCTTATGCACTCTGCCGCAACCGAGTCAGACTCAACTATGATGCTGTTAATCCTGGGCCCAGCCGCGACCTCGAGCGCTAATGCGTACTTTGTCTTCACCTTGCCAAGCTGCGAGACTGTGCCGTGAACGCCCCTGACCGACTTTTGCGACAGGACTGACTTGACTGCAAGGTTACCGAGAACTCTTTCCTGGATGGCTGCCTCTTTCGCGCGTGCCTTGGCAACCTCCTCTGCCAATGCTGCAATGCGCTTCCGGTTTTCGCCTATTCTTGCGGAAGTGGTTGAGTCCTTTGCAAGCAGCTGGTTGAGCTCAAGCACAATCTTCTTGAAATCAGTACGGTGCTGCTGCAGCTCGTCAATCTCCTTCCTGCTTTCCTTCTCAACCTCCCTGAGCTTGTCCATCGACGAGTCAATAGTGTTGATGCGGAACTCAAGCCTGTCCTTTTCCCTGAGGAAATTCTGCTTCTGCTCAACCATTGACTGCATGAGCTGCTGCTTCTCCTCTGTCTCCTTATCTATCGCGCCGAGCTCTGCCTCGATGCGCACGAGGTCTGCGGAATCAACAGAGCCGCGCAGCTTTTGGATGTTTGCCTCGAGCTTCGCCCTGTCTGATGTGAGCTTTTTCATCTGGTCGGCAAGGGACTGCTTTGATGACTCAAGCTGGGAGATTCTTGATTCTGTATCGGAAAGGTCTGCCTTGAGCTGCTCACGCCTCTCCCTCACTTTGGAAATCTCGCCTTCATCGAGGGAAATCCTGCTCGCGTTTGTGCCGATGCCAACCCTTATCTGCTCAATGTTCCTGTGGATGGTGACCTGCTCCTGCTCGGCCTTGTGCTCAAGCTCCTCGTTCAAGCCCGAGATTTCCTCCTTTTTCTTCGCGACAGCAAGCTTGAGCTTCTGAATTTCTTCCTTTAGCCCCGATATTTCCTTTTCGTTCGCGGCTATGCTTTTCTCGACCTCGGACTTTTTTGCCTCGCGCTGCCTGATTTGGAGATGAAGGAAAGTAGCGCGGTTGGAGCGGATTTTGTCGTTGAGCTCCCTGTACCTGAGAGCTTGGTCGCGGTCGCGCTTCAGCTCTTTCAAGTGTGTTTTTCGCTCGCTGAGCAAAATCTCGGCCTCTTTCAGCCGCTCGTCCACCTTCTGAAGCTCGCTGAGGGCCTTGTGCTTCTTTTCCTCGTACACAGAGATGCCGGCTATCTCCTCGATAACCTGCCTGCGCTCCTCGGCAGACATCTCCACAAACCGGACTATGTCGCCTTGGAGCACTATGTTGTGGCCGTCAGGGTCAATCCTGGCAAGTGCGAGAAGGTCGAGAATCTCTTGCCTCGTGCTGGCCTTGTCGTTTATTCTGTAAACGCTCTGGCCAGAGGGCTTGATAATCCTGCCGACTTTAACCTGCGCCTCGGGGTAGGGGAATGTTTTTTTCGAATTGTCAAAGAAGACGCTAACCTCTGCTTTGCTGGCAGGCTGCTTCGCCTTGCCGCCGTTATAGATCATGTGCGATAATTTTTCCGTCCTCAAATCCTTGCTGCTGATGCGGCCGAGGACGAAACAAAGCGCGTCCATGCAATTACTTTTTCCCGAGCCGTTCGGACCCAGGATTACGGAAAAGTTGCTGTCAAACTGAAGCTCAGTCCTCTTGGCAAAGGACTTAAAACCGTGCATAACAAGCTTGGAAATCCTGGTCATAACGAAAAACATCCCTGTGAGGGGTTATTTAAATTGTTTTT
>CAZBFZ010000094.1:0-3554 GCA_964491245.1 uncultured Methanosarcinales archaeon | reverse complement strand
ATTGAGTATGATGATGAATTTATCAAAAGAATCATGGTTTACAGGGAAAAAGAGGAAAAATCTGATGTTGATGAGAGGGAAAAAGCAAGATACAGCTCATCTATTGAAATTAAGGAAGTAGAGAAAAAATATGACGAGATGATGAGTTTATGCAAAGAAGCAATTTCCCAATGCGAAGAAATAGTCTTCTCTGACAAAGAGTTTAAGGTACCAATAGAACTGTACGAATAATCACTTCTGCATGCCCATGAACTCGCCCCAGTAGTGGCCGCTTTCGCTGCTGGAATCAGAAGCATTAGCAGTTTCTGACTGCTTGGCAAGCGGCTTTGGCAACCCGGATTTCTTCCTCCCTTTTGCCGCTGCCTTTTTGCCAGAGCCCGAACTGGAAGATTTTTTGGCGGATGCGGCTGCCACGACGCTCTTGCCTGCCTTTTTGATTGAAAGCGGCTTGCGGATGCTGGCCCTGGGCTTCTTCCTTGCAAACAGCTTAGCCCCAGCTGCCATCCCTGTTTCGGCCACAACAGCCGCTGCGAAAGGGGAAACGCCAAGTATTCTGGAAGGCGAAACTGAAAGCTTGCCTTCCTCAACCGCAGCGCGGCACATGTCCTCGCAAATCTGCAGGAGCCTTCTAGGGTTGCCCTGCGCCTTCCTGTACGCCATCAGGATTACCTCGTTTGAAAGCAGCGGAAGGCTGCCAATCCTGCTTCGGACAATGGAAACCGCCTGCTCAGGCGTTGGCCCTGAAAGGCGCACCAGGTTGCCGTTCATCATTGCCCTGAGCTCGCCCACAAAGCCATTTCCTGAGTACTTTGTGCCGAAGAAAACAACAGCCCTGATGTTGCTGTTCCTGTAAAACTCCAGAATCTGGGCAGAGCTGTCCCGCAGGATGTTCTGCGCCTCATCAACAACAAGTATCATGCCGCTTGGAAGGCTTCCCGTAATGAAATTCGCCAGCGAGGAGCGCTTCAGAAGCTCCTTGACGTCAATCCTTTGCGATGGCACGGCATGCGCATAGATGACCCTTTTCCTTCCCCCAAAGCGGCTGATTATGCCCTTAAGCAGGGTTGTCTTGCCGAGGCCGAGAGGCGCCTCAACAAAAAGCACCTTTCCATCCTCAATGCCTGAAAGAACGCCGTCAATGTTGGCGCCGAAAAGCTCGTAGCTGAAAGCCGCAGGCTTTATTGAAAAGGGGTTGCTGCCAAAGCCGAGCTTTTTGAACCACACGTCAGCCATTAATTTCACCTTTTTTCAACGCATTCTCGCAAAGCTGGAGGAACTTCCTGGCGTTTTTCCCGGACATCTTATAAATTTTTCTCACAGCATCTTCGCTGAACAGCGCTGAGCCGCCAAGCCGGTTCCTTACCATCAGGACAGCATCGTCCTCAGCAAGCGGGGCAACCTTAACAACCCTGTTGCCAATCCTGTCAATAATGGAGGGGGAAAGCCCTGAGGACTTTAAGCTTGTCCCGGCAAGAACAACAGCGCCGAAGTGGTTGTTGTCAAAGTAATACTTCAGCAGCTCAAGCGAGCCAGGGGAAAGGGATGCTGCGTTGTCAGCAAGAAGGACAAGGTTAGAGGGGGTTCTGCCAAGCAGCCTGCCAAGCAGCGAAGTTTTTTTGTTTACAATAGCCCT
This sequence comes from uncultured Methanosarcinales archaeon, assembly GCA_964491245.1. Taxonomy (GTDB): domain Archaea; phylum Nanobdellota; class Nanobdellia; order Woesearchaeales; family UBA10216; genus UBA10216. Next base: position 1,921 of record CAZBFZ010000094.1, on the reverse strand, counting down.
GATGTCCACATTGGCTGCTGCCGCGTCAATGAAAACAGCCCTGCCACCAAGCTTTTCAGCGAGCTTCTGCAGCAGCACGCTCTTGCCGGAACCGGAAGCGCCTTCAACGAAAACAATGCTGCCTGAGCTGGCGTAATACTCCAGCTCGGACTGGGGCTTCTCAAGCCCGACAGACGACCTTGCCGAAAAAGCGGGGTCAGTGCTGAACGGGTTCTCATCAAAGCCAAACTCCTCAAACCATTCCACGCGTCACACCTTCTCCTTCATCTGCTCGTAAGCCTTTTCCCTGAGATAGTTCGACTTCTCAAACAGCAATTTGGCTTCATCCGCATTTCCCTTTCCGTGCAGGGCAGACGCCTTCTCATGGAGGGACTTAGCCCTTCGCAGGTTATTGGCTGCATTGTCCCTCAGCCTGGCAAAAATAAAGATGGCCGCGGCTGCTGCCATAAACAGAACGGCAAGCTTGGCAAGCAAAGGCAAAGCCGCAAACGTGGCATAAACAAGCTTGAATGGCTTGGCAACATCCGCAACAACCGCGCCAACAAGGCTCACGACACCTTTGCCGCTGCCGCCTTTAGCAGCACCTTTACCTTCTGCGGCAAGCGCGCTTCTCGCAGCGCCGCATTGCGAAAAGCTGCCCTTGGAGCACTGGCACTCGCCAGACTTCAAGTCATAATAGCAGTTGAAGAAAAAAACATCCTTCACATCGGTCTGCTTGCATTCAAACGCGTAGCCGCAATCATCGTCCAGGTGCCTAAGCTGCCCCTCATCATAGTTGAAGGCATCAGCAGGGCCCTTGGTACCTTCCAGCAGGTGAGCCAAGGCAAGCTGCGGAATCACGGCTGCAGTGGCAATTGCAAAAATCATAAGCAGATTCAACCTCATTTTACCGAAATTGGCACCTGAGGGCAATTTATAAATTTTTAGATTTCTGCCATCGGAAAAGCAGGAAAATTCACTACTGGGAAAAACAAGGCATAAAAATCACAAAAGCAGCCGCAAATAGTCACGTTTATTACTGAACCCGGCTGCCTTTGCCAGCCTCTCCATAGCCTTGTCAAAGCCGCTGCCGTACTGGGCAGCCATCTTAGGCCTGAACGCTATGTCTTTTGGAAGCCCGGCCGCGGCAGCTATTTCGCGCAAAATCAGCTTTTTCTCGCCACCTGCAATTTTCCAGTCAGGCTTTGCCCTCATAGCAGCGATGATAACAACCTTATCAAGAAAAGGAGTCAAAGCTGTCGCCTTGAACTTAGCGGCAACTGCCATGTCACGAAGGAAATCGCGCTGCCACATGGCTTTCAAGCCAGACCAGCACTCCTCATGGACGTCCTTGGCAACAACATGCCTCTGGTAGCCCGCGAAAACCTCCTCAGAGCCCAAGCCGGTAAAGACTACGCTACTTTTATTCGCTGCTGCCAACCGTAACGCTGCTATTTCTGTGGCCGCTATCCCGACTGTGACAGGGTCATCGGTTTTGAGAAGATTGGCAGCTTCTTTTATGATTTTTCCGGCAGCTGCAACGGTGAATTCCCTTGAAGTAAGCTTCAGTTTCATCTTTTTCGCCGCGTACTGTGCTGCCGCCAAATCCCTGCTGCCTTCAAGACCGACACTGAAACATGTGAATTTGTATCCCAGCTGCTGCAGAATTAAAGCAATGAACGAGCTGTCAACGCCGCCAGACAGAAGGACGCCGAATTTTTTATTTTCACTGGCTCTTTTCCTTATCGCTGCCACAACAGCTGAATGAATCTCCTTCTTTGCCGCTGCCTTGCTTCTGAAAAAGCCCAGCCTGCCAGCTTCTTTTTTCAGGTTTCCTATATGTCGCTTCCACTGCCGCTGCGGAACCAGACCGCTGTCTTTAATAGCTGCCGCCAATAACATAACGCGATTAAGTAACTTGGGAAACATTTAAATACGTTGC
>CAZBFZ010000093.1:0-3569 GCA_964491245.1 uncultured Methanosarcinales archaeon | reverse complement strand
CTGGGGACATCTTCCACGTCAAGGAAGCATCATAACCACTAGATCACGAGCCCGCAGCTTTCGGGTGAGCGTCGCCCTCCTTTTTAAACTTAGCGCATAAGTTTTTATTTCAGCAAAAATACCAGGTTTGGAAATGTCATACCCCCCGCTTGACAGCAACCCTCAGATTTCAGGAAAGCACCTTCTTGTCACAGGCGTGAGCGGCGGCCTTGGATATCAAACCGTCCTTCGGGCCATGGACCTGGGAGCTCACGTCATTGGCACATACAGGCAGGGCAACGCGCGCGTGGAAGCGCTTAGTCGCGGCGGCATGATCCCGGTCCGGTACGATCTGGCACCCAACCAAGAGAATTCCATAATCCCTGCCATAAGGCAGAACGCGCTTGGCGGCCTTGACGGCATTTTACTCGTGGCAAGCGCCATCACCTCCTCAGCCCCGGGCAAGGAGGCACGCGGGGATATTGAACACGATGTCTCCATAACCTTCGGCGGCAATGTTGAGCTGGTCCAATCTCTCGTTTACGATCCTGTAATGGTCTCCCCAAAAGCAGTTATTGTGTTTGCCAGCTCGCTTGCTGCTACCGGCAGCCCGCATCAAGTGGGGTATGCAGGCGGCAAGGCTGCGATGGACAGCTACATATGGGGGATGGTGCGGCTCAAGCAATTCCTGCAGCCATTCAGGGGGGCAGACGGGGCTTTACCTGCCGAGCTTGCAGAATGGGCCAATGTTGCTGACCAGGGCTACGTTTCGCTGCAGTTTCCTACGCTTGACACTGACAACAAAATAGGGAATCCGCTCTATCGCGCTCTGACGCACAAAGGGAAAAAAAGCCCGCTGGCAATCACTGCCGTGCAGGCGGCAAACGCCCTCCTTCATGCGGTTGCGGAACCGAAAGACGGCGTTCATGCAATTCCTGAAGGGGCAACTACGGCAGATATAACGGGCGAGATTGACCCTCGGCTGCTTGCACTAATGATCTTCCAAAAAAGAGTCCACCTTCCAAAAGAATAAAATAAAAAAAGCTGCCGGGCTTACTTCGTCTCGGCAAGCGAAAATATCGCTTTAAGCGAAACAATGATGGTAGCTGGCACAACGAACTCCAGGATAGCAACGAGCATCGCCTGCAGGTAAGGCCCTATTCTCAACACGTCGCTGTACACCGTGATGCCGAAGCCGGAAACCAGCACAAGCGCGACCGATGCAAGCAGGAACGCGTTTGTCTCCTTTGTGGTAATGTTAAGCAGGCCAACAATGGTGCCCAGCAGCACAAGGAAAGAAGTCACCGTAGTCAACGCCGGGTTGGACTTGTCTGTCAGCAGCAAGGCCCCTGCAATGATTGCGATAAAGACGCCCAGCAGGAAAGCCCAGCTCCCGATAGACTGTAACGAACCGTCAGAAGACCTAATTATGGAAGCCTTCACACCTTTAGCCATTTTTTGCACCCTCCTTTTTTGGATATCATCAGGCAAATCTGGCAGCCGCTGCCAAAAATACCTGCTACTTCTTTCCTTTTAGGAGTATTTAAGCTTTATGGTAGAAATACGTATAATGTTGTCACATCATGGGCTCGGGATGGGTTGCAACAGCAGGATGCAGAGGAGCAACAGCTTTTTCAGGCTTCAAAACTTTTTCCGCATACACGACCACCGATGGAAGAGTTTCAACAAGGGCGGAAAGCTCTGCCGACAGCATCCTGACCCTTTGCAGGACCTCGCGAAGCTCCCAGTTCATGATGCTTTCGCGCTCCTCAGCAAACATTATCATGGAAAGCCTCTTCTGTATGCTCTCCAAAAAGTTAGCATGCGCAAGGCACTCCGACTTTTCAGAATACCTGCCCGCCCTGATGCGCTTCTCAACCTCGTCAATGCTGCGGAGCTCGTATTCAGACAGTGCATAAGCCCTTCTGCTGTAGCTCCTAGTCAACTCGCTCAGCGAGTAACCGAATTCCGCATCATAATCCTCAAACGCCATCCTTCCCACACCTTTAACCATGAAGCCTCTACACTTCGCGGCAATGCATATTTCAGAAAAAAACGTATAACTATTCGACCAAAGGCATTAAAGCATAGTAATCATAAATAACTTTGGCTTATATATTATAAACTTTATAAAAAGTGGCAGTTTTATAAAAGGAGCCGTAGTTTATAGAAATCACAACTAAACCTTTAAAGCCTCTGCGGGGATTTGCACCCCGGACCTCGTCCTCTTTGATTTTGGATTGAACCTTTTGCCGCGCAAAAGGGTCATACCAAGGACGCGCGCTGCTACTGCGCCACAGAGGCAATAAGGGTAGCTCTAGTCAAATTGTTTTTAAATGTTCTTGTCAGAAAAAAGGCAATATGGCCAAATTGCGGCATATGCTATTGGCGGCAGCAGTTGCTATCGTTATCGTTGTCGCAGCTGCAGCTTTTTTGCTGCGCGAAAAAACCGTGCCAGAAGAGAGCGAAGCAGTTGTTGAGCTGCAGACAAGCAGCGGAAAGCCGCTTTTGGTGAGAGCTGAAATAGCGGACAGCGAGGAGGAAAGGAGGAATGGCATGATGTTCAGGCAGTCGCTTGGCAGCAATGAGGGCATGCTTTTCGTTTTCCCGGATTCGGCAGTGAGGAACTTCTGGATGAAAAACACCGTCATTCCACTGGACATGATTTTCGTTGCGGAAGATGGAACTATAGCGAAGATTCGCCACGCTGTGCCGTGCGCCAGCGAGCCATGCCCCCTTTACAGCTCGGAAAAGCCGGTGAAGTACGTGCTGGAAGTGAATGCAAATCTTACTGCCAATTACGGGATTGCCGAGGGAAGTTCAGCAGGTTTTAAATAGGCATTCCGATTACTCTGCCCTAAAATGGGAAGCGCTCCGCTGGAGTACAGGCTACTCGACCATTTTCAGAAGCCTGACGAGGCTACAACGGCAGTTATAATCCATATCGTAGATCAACTTCTCGGGTTTGTCCTCCTCTCCAATCAGGAAGGGAAACCCAAAGTTGTGGTGGACAACAACGCGATTGCGATGAGGACGCCTGCTTCAAAGATGTTCACAGCTGCAGGGTATGTTCCGCACAGCAAAGCATTATATTTGTACTCACCATATTTGTACTCACCAACAACATTTCCAATAATTATTTCTCTCCAAAAAACACTTGAAGAAATGACTCAGCAGGAAATTGCAGAAATAGCTTCACGAGAGTACCTCGGCAGTGTCAATCCTCAACTTTTAGTCGCGCTTCAGGGCTACGCCCTTGAGGACGCCGAATGATAAAAAGCTTGAATGCGGGGGAGGGGACATTCAGCTTGGCGCTTCGGTCCTTGTCGACCGGGTCGCCAAGTATTTGAACCCCCGAAGGGACTAACCCACAAGATATCCTCCTGCAGTTTCTGCCAGGCTTAAGTCTCGCAGACATTTTTGTCTCTTGCGCATTTAGCCGGGCTTTGCTACCCCCGCAACAACAACAGCAGTATTATTTTTACCACTGCAACATATTCCAGCTGTTGCTGCTGCCGGAACTAATCCGAAGCTGCTTTATAAAAGTTGTTGCAGCCGCGGCAAAATCATAACTCCAAGAAAACATCACT
>CAZBFZ010000092.1:0-3624 GCA_964491245.1 uncultured Methanosarcinales archaeon | reverse complement strand
AATGGCTGCCGCTGGCCTTAAAGAGGGCGAAGTTGGCAACCACGCCTGGCCGCGAATTCCTGTAAAAGAAGGAGAGGTTATCGGAAGCATTGGAATTGGGAAGCTTGACTTTTCTGTTGTTGATGCAGATAGCACACTTAAGGGCTTTGTTAATCCGGAAAGCTATGAGGGAGAGGTCTGGAAGATACATACTATTGATACATTCGATTACTACGAAGAACCACTGAAGAGCAGGCTAATAGCGAAAAATGTCAGAACGATGCCTCCGTTAGGTGGAAAAATAGATTACGACGTTGAAGGCAGGCTCGTTGGAAACTGGTTTAGGGAAGGAACTGGCAAATACAAAGGGAACCTGGGCGAATACTGGGTAAACCACCTGAGCATAGTTTATGATTCGATTGACCCTTCCCAGATACGGGTTTCAATAGGTGATTTTGGGGAATGGTCTCAAGTTTTTGGCGTGAATGGCAATAGCCCTGACTCAGCTACTGTGGATGGCCTGGTGAAATATGAATTAACTACTTTCGATTACTATGTTGGCGATGCAAAGTGGAACCCTGCCAAATTCTCAAACAACATCAAAGCGCAAAACCTTGATGAAGTAAGAGGTGTGGCCCTCTTCAAGGTGCTGCCGGAAAACAAGCTTCAGGCTGAATTCTTCCCTGGCAAAACCGAGGAAGAAGTATCGGGCTTCACTCCCTCTGCAATGATTTACGAAAGGTAGGTGATACACATGGCAAGATATGTATGCACAGGAACATGCGGCGGCTCTGTTAGCGCGGAAGAGTTTAGGAAAGGCAAGAGGAAGTGCGCGACGAAAGGCTGCCCTAGGCATGGGAAGCCGCTTGTGAGACAGAAATAGGAGCGTCTTCTTTTTTCTTTTGTTCTAGCTGCAAATGCGGCAAATGTTTATAACCTTGCGAAGCTTACTTTGCCTGAAGAAAAATGGCAGAAAGTTTGGAAGACCTTTTGAAAGAAGCACTTGAGAATGTGCGCAAGGCAAGAAAAAGAAGAGCCCTTCTTACAGGCCCACTAGAAAGATGGAGCATACCCCGCTACTTAGATGCGCTTGGCTATGCTGTAAGGTCACTTGAGAACTTAAATGAGGCAGTTAAGCACGAACTTGGCGATAACCTGCCAGCGTACGAGGCACTGGCACAGTCTGAACTTTTTTATCACAGGATGCTGGGGCTTGGCCACGTTACGATAGGTGCCGTAATAAAAGCGTTGAACCGCCGCGAAGTGCCCGAAAGCATAGTAAGAAATGCTTGTGTTTACGCATACCTGCACCAGAAAGTGAGAGAAGCTATAAAGGACGGCTACGGCCTTGTGCCGCTCATGCCGCCGGAACAGCCAATGCCAAAGCGCACGGAGAAAGCTATTTAAAACGTACAGGATTCGCTTTTTCTGCAATGGCCAAGCTTTATTACGCCGTGGGAACAGCAACAGCAGAAGCCGTAAGGCCTGATGACAAGCTGCTTGTCGCGCTGCCAGAAACAAGAAGAATTGTTATAATGCCAACGTATGCTAATCAGATTTCCCCAGGTCATCGCGTAGCTATGAAACTCGGAGAGCCTGGTATGGTTGCTGCTTACCTCGCAGAAGCGGTTCTGCCCGGCATGAGGGCCAGGGCAGAGAAAGAACAAGCAGAAGCACAGCTTCAACTTGAATCTTTGGAAGAAAAACTCGCAACGCTCAACAGCAGCGCAACAAAAAGGGCGCAGTTGTTCTTGGACTATGTTTGGAGTGGAGGCAGGTTTGGTGGAGACCTTCACAGGGTAAGGCAAAACGTTGTGGATGGCAACCGGTTGAGCAGCCAAGACTTGACAGCACTTGTTAGTGCAGTTTACAACATGTTAAGGGCAGAACACGACGCCTCATCCGCAGTAAAAGAACAGGTCAGAAAATACGTTTCGGATGGAGTTGCTGACGAAAAAGCGCTTAGCCTATTTGAAGCAGCAGTAAACCCCGTGTTTGGGAGCCTTATGCGCTACTTTGAACTTAAAGACCAACAGCAACGAGCTGTGGAAAAAGCTCAACAAACAGCTGGCGATTTAAGCACTTTAGAACAAGCGTTGGTTCAAGCGGTTGAAGCGATAAAATCAGGCGCTGATGCGCAAACCAATTTTCAGTTTAACGGCTTCGAAGTGAACATTCAAGAGGCGCTTCAGCAACTGGCTGGCAACAGAGAAGGCAACAGCTATAATTATAACGGAAGCCACTTCTTATGCTTAGTGACGGGGGTTAGAACTGGACGTAGTGATGGCGCGTTTGTTCCTTTCGTTTATAAAGGCGTTAACGTTCAAAGTCTTCCAGAAGAGCTTAGGCAACGTTTTTTGCCAACACAAAGATTAGTTCAAATGATAAAAATCCTTGAGATGCCATTGTTCATGGCATTAGACGCTTATGTTCATGCAGACCCTTCGTGGGAAAGTTACAAAGGCCTTCCTATTAACCTAGGGCTGCTCACAAGGAGGCTGCGGCCTCAAAACCCAGCATTTAGAGCCCTCTACACTGATGCAAGAATAACGATAAATAATGATAAGGCGTTGACTGATGAAGTAGCCGAAAAACTATGTGCAGATTACCGGAACGGGTCAGTGGCTAAACTTGCAACTGCGCAACTGAAACTAAGCGAGGACGAGCTAAACCAGGAAGGGCTCGAAAGGCTTGTCTCGTTACTAGACAAAATAATGCCCGTCTTGCCTTTTGACATATATGAGCACATCGTCTTAAGCTTCGCTATAAAAGCGCTTCAAACAAGACTACGTGCAATTACGCACACCCCTCACGCACCTAATCAAAGCCGAGCTTACCAGTTTTTGATCAATCAGCACAAAGTGATGAGAACGAGATATGACGGCCTGAGCAGCAAACTGCGTGATGGCTTCGGCGTAAACGTAAATACGATGCTTGATCACAATGAATTGGTCATTGAAGAAACAATAGCCTTATTTGGGGAGGAACTCGGCTTCATAAGAGCAGTATTAGCTAAAGGGGCAAGTGCAGTATGAACAACAACCAGCCACCGTATAGCCTTGTGCACTCGGGAAAGCCTATGACCCTCGTTCCTATAATAACATTTGGGCTTTTCAAAGAGGTATTTCAGGACAGAACGTTTGGTGGCGAGCTTGAAAGAATAGTTATAGAGTTCAGTACAAAGAGGTTGGACCCAGCGCCAGGCACAAGACTTGTCAGCAACCCTGAGCCTCAAATGCAAGGCTTAGATTACATGCCGATAATTTATACGGCATTTGGGAGGCCTAAAAAGTTTTTGGCGTGGAGAACCAAAAACCTAATTGCTCGCATTTCCATGAATATGGGGCCTCAGATCTTTGGCAGGCCTATGCTCCCACAACAACTCGTGGACTTCGCAGTATCTGAAGCAGCATCGCTTGCACGCACGTATGGTTTGCAAGTAGAAATAATCTATCATGGCGACCCGTTCTACGCAAGAAAATACCTGCAACAACTGCAACAACCGCAGCAGCAACAGTTACCTCAATAAGGCTTATTTCTTGCCCAAAGTTTCCTGAAGTTCCCTGTACTTCTTATACCGCTTAGGGCTTATGCTGAGCTTTTCCATCTCCTCAATGCAGGCAGTGCAGTAAAGGGGAGTGTCCA
>CAZBFZ010000091.1:0-3669 GCA_964491245.1 uncultured Methanosarcinales archaeon | reverse complement strand
GAAGCGAGTAACCGCCCCAGCGGTTTGCGGGTTCAAATCCTTTCCTAGGGAGGTGGAGTTCCCGCTCCCGGCGCAAATCCTGCTTTGGCAGGATTGCGCAGTCGGCATCTGCCGACTTGCGCATTTTTCCAAACGCGGCAGTAATCATTTTAAACACTCTTCCTATCCGCCTGCTTATGGTTGCAGCAGCCGCAGCAGAGGAAATAGCCAGGAAAGAAGTGCCAAACACTTCCGAGGAGATACTTGGCATACTTCATCCTCTGGTGAGGCAGTGGTTTTTCTCAAGGTTCAGGGAGTTCAGCTTGCCGCAGCTTTTTGGCGTGATGGAAATCCACAGCCGCAGCAACATCCTGGTTTCGGCTCCGACAGGGGCAACAAAAACCTTAACAGCATTCCTTTCCATCCTTAACGAGCTTGTTGACTGCAGCGAAAAGGGCATCCTTGAGGACAGGATTTACTGCGTGTACGTCTCTCCTTTGAAGGCACTTAACAACGACATCGGCAAGAACCTGAAGGAGCCGTTGGCTGAAATGGAAAAGCTTGCGGGAAAGAAGTTGGGAATCAGGGTTGCGGTGAGGACAGGCGACACGACTGCTGCTGAAAAGTCAAAGATGCTGAGTAAGCCTCCTCACATCCTCATCACCACTCCCGAATCACTGGCGATAGTCCTGTCGTCGTCAAAGTTTTTTGCCCATTTGAAAAGCGTGGACTGGTGCATTGTTGACGAGATTCACGCCCTTGCGGAAAACAAGAGGGGCGTGCACCTCTCACTTAGCTTAGAGCGGCTTCAGAGGCTCTCTCCTTCAATGACGAGAATTGGGCTGTCAGCTACAATTGCCCCTCTGGAGGAAATTGCGGAATTCCTTGTTGGCGTTGCTGATGTCAGCAGCGGGAAGTTCAGGAACTGCAAAATCTGCGATGTGCAGTTTGTGAAAAAGATGGACCTGAAGGTCATCAGCCCTGTGCCTGACCTGATTGATGCCAGCCAGGCATCCATGCGCGATGCGATGTATACCCTGATTGACGACCTCATCCAGCAGCATAGGACCACGCTTATCTTTACCAACACCAGGTCGGCAACTGAAAGGGTCATCAACCACCTGAAGGAGAAATTTCCCAAAAAGTACGCTACGGCAGAGCAGACAATAGGCGCCCATCACGGCTCGCTCAGCAAATCCCACCGGTATGGCATTGAGAGCGCTTTGCGCTCAGGAAAGCTGAAGTGCGTTGTGAGTTCAACAAGCTTGGAGCTTGGCATAGACATCGGCTACATTGACCTTGTCATTCTCCTCGGCAGCCCAAAGTCAGTCGCAAGGGCCATTCAGAGGATTGGCAGGAGCGGCCACCGCCTGCACGAAACGTCAACAGGCAGGATTATCGTGCTTGACCGTGATGACCTGGTTGAGTGCGCCGTGCTGCTGAAGTCAGCAATAGAGAAAGAAATTGACCGCATCCACCTGCCCACGAATTGCCTTGACGTTTTGGCGCAGCAGATTTTCGGCATTGCCATTGCTGACAAGGTTAACATCAATGACTTGTTCAATATGGTTCGCAGCAGCTACTGTTATCGCGGCCTCAGCTTCAATGACTTCAAGGACGTGCTGGACTACCTTGCTGGAAAGTACATCTCGCTTGAGGACAGGCACATCTACGCAAAGATATGGTACGACGAGTCAACGGGCATGATTGGAAGGAGAGGCAAAATGAGCAGGGTCATCTACATGACCAACATCGGCACAATCCCTGACGAAACGTTCGTTACGGTGAAGATAGCAGGCACAGAGCAGGTTGTTGGCAAGATTGACGAGTCCTTCCTTGAACGCCTGAAAAAAAGCGATGTGTTTGTGCTGGGCGGTGACAAGTACCAGTTTGGCCACGCCAAGGGCATGGTTGCTTATGTTCACGCCTCGGTTGACCGCCCTCCTACCATCCCTTCATGGTTTTCCGAGATGCTGCCGCTGAGCTTTGACCTTGCCTGCAGCATTGGCAGGTTTCGCCGCTTGATGGAGGAGAAGTTCAACCACAACCGCAGCAAGCCCGAAATTATAGATTTCATCAACGAGTACCTTTACGTTGACGCAAACTCTGCAGAGTCCATCTACAGCTATTTCAGGGAGCAGTTCCTTTTTGCCGAGATTCCCCATGATAAGAAGATAGTCATTGAAGCCTACACTGAAAACAGGAGGCACTACGCCGTCTTCCACGCCCTTTTCGGCAGGAGGGTTAATGATTGCATTTCAAGGGCTGTTGCCTTTGCAATATCAAGGACTCAGCATCATGACGTTGAGGTTGGCATTACAGACAACGGCTTTTACGTTGCCTGCGGCAAGCCCTTTAACGCAGCAGCAGCCCTGAAGCTTTTGAAGCCTGATAAAATCTCCCAGGTCCTGTCCACAGCTATCGAACAGGCTGAAGTTCTCCGCAGAAGGTTCAGGCACTGCGCTGCCCGCTCGCTTATGATTCTGCGCGAGTACATGGGCCACACCAGGCGCGTTGGCAGGCAGCAGGTGTCTTCCCAGATTCTTATTAATGCCGTCAGGAGGATAAGCCCTGACTTTTGCATACTTAAGGAAGCCAGGAGGGAAGTTCTTGAGGACCTGATGGACCTTCCCAGCACAGCAGCTGTGCTGAAGCTCATTGAAACAGGCTCGATTAAGGTCAAGCATATCACAACCACAATGCCATCCCCGTTTGCCTTTAACGTCGTGCTTGAGTCGCATACTGATGTTATGCGCATCGAGGACAAGCAGGAGTTCCTCAAGAGGATGCACCAGAAGGTGCTGGAAAGGATTGAGGAGAAACGTAAGGAAGCAGCCGGTTAGAAGAAACGGGAGAGGCGGGACGTTTTATCGTTTAAAATAATTATTCGCCCAACAACTGCAATATTTTCCAAGTCCTAACAATAGGGATTCCTTTATACTCTTTCAAAGAAAGCAAATCCTCGTCTCCACTGACAATATAATCCGCTTTTGCACTTTCCGCACATTCAAGAAATTTGTTGTCTTTTTCATCTCTGCAAACTTTTATGTTCAATTTTGGGGCAATAACCAAAAGAGAAAGTGAAACAATTTTTTGCATAATCTGGTCTGGTGTTAATCCAGCTTTCTTCATAACCCCATTGAATTTTGGTCTTTTAATCACCTCTTCAACTTCTTTAAGACTTTTGCCCGTAATGTACAATTTCGCCTTACCTTGCTCAATTTTCCGAAATAACTCGGCTTCATTACCTTCCCAAAAGAAAGCTGAAACAAGAGTATTGGTATCCAAAACCAGTTTAAGCAGCATTTCTTACATCCTTAATGGCTTTTTTTACATCAGCTCTTGTTAATCCTACCTGCTTCGCTGCCTGCTGTAATGGCTTAGCAATCTCGTCAAATGTTTTTTTAATTGCTGGCGTTTCTATCTTCTTCAAGATTACAGTCCCGCCTTCACCAAATACCATAAATTGGTCTGACTTCTTTATGCCCATTTCTTTCCTTAACGAAGAAGGTATAACAACCTGTCCTTTTTCGGAAATTCTAGTCAGTTCAACTTGCATGTTACATCACCTGTAGGATAAGTAAAACATATATTACTTATATACTTTTCGATTTATTAAGCTCCGCTGCTATGACTGCTCGCTTGTATCTCTGAGCATTATCTGCTGAAGCTTTGCGTTTCAGCCTATAA
>CAZBFZ010000090.1:1963-3692 GCA_964491245.1 uncultured Methanosarcinales archaeon | reverse complement strand
GCAGATACCATAAAAAGCGAAGGCAGGGAACTGGTATTTAAAGGTTGTTTGTCATTTCGCCCTGAACCACTCAATCGTCCTTTTCAAGCCGTCATCAACTGAGACCTTTGGCTGCCACTTCAGCAGCTTCCTTGCTTTCGAAATGTCAGGGCACCTTGTCTTAGGGTCGTCAACCGGCAGCGGCTTGAACACTATTTTGCTGCTGCTCCTGGTGAGCTTGATGATTTTATTCGCAAATTCCAGAATTGTGTACTCGTCGGGGTTGCCGAGGTTGACTGGCTCGCTCACTTTTGACAGCATCAGCTTATAAATTCCCTCAATCAGGTCGCTGACGTAGCAAAAGCTGCGAGTCTGTGAGCCGTCACCAAAAACTGTCAAAGGCTTGCCTGAAAGAGCTTGCGTGATGAATGAAGGCACAGCCCTGCCATCGTTTGCCCGCATGCCCTCGCCATACGTGTTGAAAATCCTCGCTATCTTCGTGTCCATCTTGTGAAAGCGATGGTAAGCCATGGCCATTGCCTCAGCAAACCTCTTTGCTTCGTCGTAAACTCCCCTTGGACCGATACAGTTAACATTGCCCCAGTAGCTTTCCGGCTGAGGATGGACGAGAGGGTCGCCGTAAACCTCAGAGGTTGACGCAAGAAGGAAAACTGCATTTTTGGCTTTCGCAAGACCGAGCATGTTATGGGTGCCAAGGGCGCCAACCTTGAGCGTCTGGATTGGAAAACGCTCATAATCCGCAGGGGAGGCAGGGCTGGCAAGATGAAGAACGTAATGGACTGCACCTGAAAGCTCAAGAGGATCTGAAACGTCATGGCTTATGAAAGAGAAATCGCTGCTGCTTTCCAAATCGCCGATATTGCTTTTGCTGCCGGTAAGCATGTTGTCTACGCAGACAACCCTGAAGCCCTTTGCAAGGAGAAACCTGCACAAGTGGCTGCCAATGAAGCCGGCTCCGCCGGTAACGACAACTGTTTTTTTCATTTCGGCTCAAACTCCTTCCGAGCTGCTTCCAGCGCCTCAATCCAGCCAATGTCAAACCACTTCTCAGTGTAAACGTAGCCAACAACCTTCTCGCGCTGCATGAGCCACATTATAAAGTAGCCCATCTTGTCAGGGTTGTTCTTTTCCGCGATGTACTTCCCAATAAGCTGCAGCTTCTGCCTCGGAAAAAAATAAATGCCAAGCGAAATCAATGTTGATCTCGGAGTTGGAGACTTTTCAAGGAACTCAACAAATTCATTCGTTTCTTCGTCTACAACAACGCTTCCTGATTCCCTCGCTGCCTTGTAAGACCTTGACTCGTAAAGGGGATTAAGTATTCGCTGCTGCCGCGAGAAAGCATTGCAAGCTGGAAGAAGGGAAAAGTTAAACAAGTTGTCGCCAGCAACAACAATGAGGTCGTCATCAACCTTCTCCTTCTCAAGCGCGAAATTGATGTCGCCAACCTGGCCGAGGCGGTCATCGTTGGAAACAGTGCCATCGTTAACGAGCTTAACAGGCAGCTGGAACCTCGTCCTGGCTTCCACAAGCCACTCCTCAAACCTGGGAAAGAATTTGGCATTCGTCACGATGAAGATTTCGTCAACGTCCGGGATTTCAGAAATCCTGGCAACAATGTGCTCAACAATCGGCCTGCCCTTGACCTCAAGAAGCGGCTTCGGAATGTCCCTTGTCAAAGGCCACAGCCGCGAGGCATAGCCCGCAGCTGTAATAATGGCTTTCATAC
>CAZBFZ010000090.1:0-1863 GCA_964491245.1 uncultured Methanosarcinales archaeon | reverse complement strand
CCAATCCTGCTGTCAAGGCCGATGCCCTTGGCTATCACCTTCACGTCAGCGCCAACCTTTTCGCAAAGGTGAGAAATCTCGTTCATGAAAGAAATCCTGGTTGCAAGCATTGCATTGCTGGCATACTTGATGAGCTCAGAGCTCTTGACATCGGTAATCATGATGGGCCTGCCTGTCCTCTCAACAGGGCGGTAAAGCGCAAGCATGATATCCTTGGCCTTGCCGTTGTCAATGCCAATGACAATCCTGTCAGGAATCATGAAGTCGTTAACTGCCTCACCCTCCCTGAGAAATTCTGGGTTGGAAACAACGTCAAACTCAGCCTGCTTCTTCATCCTCTGCCTTATGTGGTCACGAATCTTGTGGCACGTTCCCACAGGAACAGTGCTCTTCACAACAACAACCTTGTAAGCGTCCATGTACTTGGCTATGTGGTCGGCAACCGCAAAAACAGCAGACAAGTCAGCCTTGCCGTCCTTGCCAGAAGGGGTGCCGACAGCGATGAAAATAACTTCCGAATTCCTGATTGCAAGCTCAGAATCAGTTGTGAACATGAGCCGCTTCTGGGCAAGGTTCATCTCAACCATGTCCCTAAGGCCGGGCTCGAAGAAAGGGATGACGCCCTTGCGTAGGTTGGAGATTTTCTCATCGTCAATGTCAACGCATATCACGTCGTTGCCCAAGTTTGCAAGACCGGCGCCAGTCACGAGGCCTACGTAGCCACAACCCACAACAGCGATTTTCATAAGCAACCGCAAACAAAAGCCCACTATAAATATCTTACCATTATCCTACTTTATCCGATAGGTTTATATATTTGAAGCTGTATGCGATTACTCGTTGTTGCCGCAACGAAACTACGCCTATGAAACGAAAAATCAGCATAACAGGACCCTTTTCCCCGCTGCGGCGGGCAAAAGCGCCCCCGGAAAAACGACAAAAACGACCATGAAAACCAAGATTAGCATCACGATTGACGACAACACTCTGAAGGGAATCGATGCAGTCGTTGACAACGTCTTCATAAGGAACAGGTCGCAGGCAATAGAGTTCCTTGCCAAGACAGCGTTGGGCGAGCACAAGCAGGCAGTGATACTGTCAGGAGGGCCTGAGGAGAAGCTGAGGATTTCCGCCACAGAATACAGGATTACGGCGAGGATCAAAAACACAACTGTTGTCGAGAAGGCAGTAAAAAAGCTGAGGGAGAACGGCTTCAAGGACATCTACATCGTAGCGAGGCATAACGTGCTTACGAAGGTATTTGACATTCTGAAAGACGGCAGCGGCTACAACGTCAAGGTAAGCTACATTGAAGAAAAAGAAAGCAACGGAAGCGCAGACAGCCTGCGGCTGCTGAAAGGGAAGATAAACACAAATTTTCTTGTTGTTTACGGGCACATAATATTCGACCGAATTAGCTTACAGGAGCTGTGGAGCCAGCACATAAAACAGGCAACAACCGTAGCAACGCTCATACTGACGACAGCTCCCAACCCAAGCGAGAAAGGCACTGTCAAGGTTGAGGGAAACCGCATCCTTGAATTTGTACAGAAGCCAAAAAAGACGGATGTTTACCTCGTATTCTCCCCAATCTTCGTTGCAACGCCGGAAATCTTCAACACCGGAGGCAGCAGCCTTGAATACGATGTCTTTCCAAAGCTCGCAGAGCAGGGGCTGCTGTTTGGGCACACATCCGCAGAGAAGGAACAGCACGTGCATACGGCTGAGGACGCGAAAAACATAAAGTAATTTTATTTTGATTTTATTTCACAAACTCAACGTTCTCCTTGTTGCGGAACTTCTCATCGCCGGTAAGAAATTTGATTCGCATCATTTCTGCCAAAGCATAGCCTATGCAGTCCG
>CAZBFZ010000089.1:0-3716 GCA_964491245.1 uncultured Methanosarcinales archaeon | reverse complement strand
GGTAAGACACGACCTTGCCAAGGTCGTTACCCGGGTTCGAATCCCGGCCGTCGCATTCATTTTTTTAATAGCTTATCTTCAGCTTCTTGGCTATCTGCCTGAGAATGAGCTTCATCTCGAGCTGTTCAATCCTCATTTCGGCATGCTCTTTCTTTAATCCGGCAACTTCCCTTTTAAGGAAAGCAATATTAGCCAACACTTTGCCAACGCCTATCCCTATGCCTACAAGTGCCATTGCAACAGTAATTAATGCATGCAGTTCTGTAAAAGTCATTTTACAGCCCCGTCAGCTGAAGAATCGCTAAAACTAGTAGTATGGTGCCACACCACCTAGGCAGCAAGGCAATCCATGAATCTCTTACAAAGAACCACATCACAAAGTTATAGGTTCTTTTGAGCACTTTTACCGCTATTGCGGCATTGGCGTCAATACCCCTGTCCAAATCAGGGTATTTTCTGTTCTCCTCAACGGCATTTACGAATGTCATTCCTTCTTTTATTAGCTGCACTTCTTAATAAGCTTTGCGCCTTACTTTCCGGAAATTTTCCGACGACAATTGAAAGATTTTTGGCAGTTTGGGAATGTTTGCAGAAAATCGTGCTTTTTCCGCAATTTTTATAAAGCGCCTGCAGTTATTCCGCTTTTAAATGGGCCCGTAGCTCAGCCCGGTTAGAGCGTCGGTCTTATATGGCCGCTATCGGTTCAGTTTAGGAAAGCCGATGGTCACGTGTTCAAAATGACCCTTTTTGCGAAAAAGGTTCAATCCAAAAACCGCAAAAGGGTCCTGAAAGTCACGTCGGGCCCATTTTTTTATTCATTGCGCGTTGAGTTGAGCTTTATGGTTGGTGAAAGTGTTGAATACTGGCGTAATCTGCCCATTTCAGATCCTGCTGCTGTTAGAGGCGCAAAAAAAGGGCATTATTGCATTCAGGTTTCGGGCATTGAGGTTGTGGAGCCTATGAGTGTTAATTATGGAATTGGCTACATTCTGTTATCTCTGGTCCAGCCAAACGGCGAGAAGTTGCGCTGCTCTCTTTCTCTAAGGGTGGATACTCTGCCGCCGAACAATGAAAGAGGCATCGCTGGAGTTTTCAATCAGAAAAGCAGCAAAGGCCTTGAAGGCATTGTTGGCATTAAAGTATACCCGAATCGGGGCACGGTTAGCCGGGGTGTGGGCTACTTTGCCCTTCCTAATCAATTTGAGGCTGTTATTGAGAACAGGAAGGTTGTTTTTTATTCGGCCGCCCCGGCTTAGCCCTGATTTTTCTTTTAGCGCTACAGAAAACTTTTTAATAACGCTTTTTAATAGGTTAATCGTTGCAAAACGAGGTTGCTTTGGCAGCTTTGGCTGCTGCCGCGGTTAAACTATGGCTAAACTGTGTTATTGAGGTGAAGTGATAATGGCTGGGAACGGGAAAAGGCTGTTGATGTTTACTGGCACTGAGTGCACGCATTGCCACGAGATGAATCCTCTCGTTGAGCAGCTTGAGAAGGAGCTTGGCGTGAAGGTTGAGAAGCTTGAGGTGTGGCATGATTCTGGGAACATGGCTTTCCTTCAGAAGCTTGACCAGGGCAGATGCGGGGGGATTCCCTTCTTTTTCAGCGAGAAATCAGGAAAGTGGATTTGCGGCAACACGAAGTACGAGAAGCTGAAGGAGTGGGCCCTTAGCTGAGCAAAGATCGAGCAACGATGAGACTTCAAATTGCAACTGCAGCATCAAACGCGGCAAATTCTGCGCACGTGTATGGCGGCAAGCCCGAATGGCTTAAGATTAGGCCTCCAACCGAGACGTTCACTGAGCTCAGGCAGCTCATTTCGCATTTTGGGCTGCACACCGTCTGCGAGGAGGCGCACTGCCCGAACATGTCTGAGTGCTGGAGTGGAGGAACCGCTACTTTTATGGTTCTTGGCGATACGTGCACAAGAGGCTGCAAATTCTGCGCTGTAAAGACGGGCAACCCTAAAGGGGCTGTCAGCAATGCAGAGCCGCTTATGTTGGCAAGGTGCGTTAAGGAGATGAACGCGCTGAATGGAGGCGGCAGCGGCAGCCAAAAGATGGATTACATTGTGATCACTTCAGTTGACCGCGATGACCTGCCGGACCAGGGCGCATCCCATTTTGCAAGGTGCATCGCAGAAGTGAAAAAAGCCAATCCCGGCATAATGGTTGAGGTGCTTACTCCGGATTTCCGCGGCAGCGTGGAATGCGTAAAAACGATAGTTGACGCAAATCCTGACGTCTTTGACCACAACATCGAGACAGTGAGGCGGCTGCAGCGGAAAGTGAGGGATCCGAGAGCCGGTTATGAGCAGTCGCTCTCTGTTTTGGCAGCTGTTAAGGATATTAATCCAGGAATATTCACCAAATCCTCCGTCATGCTTGGCCTGGGCGAAACAGAGGATGAGGTTGTTGAGGCAATGAGGGACCTGCGCGGCATTGACGTTGACATTCTCACGCTTGGCCAGTACCTTAGGCCTAGCGGCTGGCATCTTGCTGTTGCCGAGTATGTTGCCCCAGAAAGGTTTAATAAGCTGAAGCTCCTTGGCGAAGGCCTTGGATTCAAGTATGTTGCAGCTGGGCCTTTTGTGAGGAGCTCTTACAGGGCGGGTGAGCTGTTTGTGAAGAATGTTTTGAAGAGGCAGCAAAAAGGGGAAGGGGAGCCGCTGTAAAATGGTTGAGAAGGTTCTGAAAAGTTTCAGCGTAAAATTCCTGCAGGTGCTGGGTGAGAATGGCAGGGCTGATAAAAAGCTCATGCCTAGGCTCTCGCAAAATCAGCTGGTTGGGCTCTACAGCATGATGGTTTTGTGCAGGAGGTTTGACGAGAAAGCACTTGTCCTGCAGCGGCAGGGCAGGTTGGGAACTTACGCCTCATTTCTCGGCCAGGAGGCGGCCCAGGTTGGAATGGCTTACGCCCTTGGCGGGGATGACTGGGTTTTCCCGACTTACCGCGACTCTGCACTGCTCATTGCGAGAAAGCAGCCGATGGTGAGCCTGCTGCAGTATTTTGGCGGGGATGAGCGCGGCAGTATTCCTCCGAGAGGCGTTAAAAATTTTCCAATTGCCATTCCCGTTGGGACTCAGGGGCTGCATGCTGTTGGAGCAGCAATGGCAGCAACGATTCAAAAAAGGAAATATGCCGCTGTTGCCTGCCTTGGCGACGGAGCCAGTTCTGAGGGCGACATGAGCGAGGCCATGAATTTTGCAGGCGTTTTCAAAGCTCCGGTTGTTTTCCTGTGCCAGAACAACCAGTACGCAATCTCTGTTCCTGTGAAGCAGCAGACAGCTTCCGAAACGATAGCGCAGAAAGCGATTGCGTTTGGATTTGAGGGCGTTAGGGTTGATGGCAATGACGTCCTTGCCGTATACTCTGCCGCAGCTGACGCAGTGAAAAAAGCTTATGCTGGCAAGGGCCCTACACTGATTGAGTGCTTCACTTACCGCATCGGCAACCACACAACAAGTGACGACGCTTCCAAGTACAGGCCTGAATCAGAGGTGGCTGTATGGAGAAGGAAAGACCCTGTTCTGCGGCTTAGGAAGTTCCTTGTTGCAAAGAAGCTATGGAATGATAACAAGGAAAAGCAGCTTTTGGCTGATGTGGAAAAGCAGGTTTCTGCCGCAGTTGCCGAGTATGAAAAGATTCCTGCTGCTGCCGTTGATGACGTTTTCAGGTATACATATTCCGAAATGCCGCAGTCGCTTAAGGAGCAGCT
>CAZBFZ010000088.1:0-3838 GCA_964491245.1 uncultured Methanosarcinales archaeon | reverse complement strand
GGATGGACTGCCTTTATCTGCCTGAACATTTCCTGCACCACATGCCTGTAGCTTGGGTGCCCTTGTGGCGTGCTTCTCAGCTCGATAAGGTGGTAGGCTTCCCTGAGGTTGAACTGCATGATGTAACGGAAGCGGTAGGCAAGAGGGACAACGTACTGCGCCTCCATCGGCATTTCCGCAGCAATTTTTTTGTAAACTGCTGCTGCCCTTTTCATGCAGCGGTGAAACTCGTTCCCAAAGCCGGCTTCAACAATTTCCTGCGGCGTATCGTAGCCGTGCTCGGCAGTGAGCAGCTGCGGTATCTGAGTCATCATCCTGTGCCTTTGCAAATCACGATAGGCGCCGTAGTCGCTGAGCACGTCAAACTGGTAATAAGCTGTCTCGGCAGCCCTCAGCGGCCTCTCCCTCCTGCTGCTTCTCTTTCCCATATACTCATCAATGGCTTTCATTCTTTCCTCGGCAGTCATTTTCCTCGCTATTTTGCTCAGCTGCGAAAGGGGGTGGTGCGAGAACTGGTACAGCGCTGCGGCAACTACCTTGATTTCGGCATCCTTATCATAGCTGACCAAAGTGACTGTCGGCTGCTTCCTTATTTTCACGCTGGATAGCTTGGCAGCGGCAAATGCCCTCATTGCTTTTTTCGTTTCAACAAAGTAATTGCTTGGCGCTGCCCTCTTGACAAGCGATGGGACTACTTTTGACAGTTCCTCACGCATCAGCTTTCCAATTTCCCTGACTTCTTCCAGTTCGTCGCTCATCAGCTTGGAAATGAGGTACTCAAAAGCCCTGCCGTTTGCAGTCACGCCGAGGTTTGTCTGCGTAGCAGCAGGCAGGTAATACCTCAGTATGTCGAGCGCTTTTGCCCTCGCAGAGGCCTCGTACGCCGATTTTGCACGCTTTATCTCCGCTTCGTCTGTCATCTGGGCAATCTTTTTCCCGCCGAAGTCAAAGTCGCCTATCTTCCACTTTTCCCTTACAAACGCCTTTACAGCGTCAATCTCGCTGCTGTACGTTTCAAACAGCTCATCGCACATGGCAGCGTATTCTTCCGCAAATTTTGAATTCGTGATGGCTGTCGGCTTGTGGTATTTGCCCTTGTCAAAAACAACGTACCTTGTTGACTTCTCCAGCGGTGATGTCAGCCGCGCGTCCTCAACCCTTTTTGCGGCAATCTGCGAAACGTCCTCGCACGCAACGTGCGCTATTCCCAGCTCGCCGACAGAGTCATCGCCGTACTCAACAAGTATTCTCCTGAAGAAATCGCGCGCTTTTACCAACGCAGCAGCAAAAGCGTCATTGCTGCCGCTTCCTCCGCTTCCAACAGCGTCGAGCATGCTTTTAAAACCCGATTCCGGGTCCTTGACCAAATCAAGGAAGTTCTTGCGTATGCTGTGCGCTGACCTGCTGTACTTGGAAAACAGCACCGCAACGACCTCTTCCGGCACCCTTGAGGTAAAGGCAAACACCGGCCTATCCAGGTTAGTGAAGTAAGGTTCCAGAATCTTCTTCTCTTCATCTGTAAAAGCATCAGTCATAGTCAGTACAGCCGCTGCAGCCGAAATATAAAAAAGTATTTATAATCACTGCGCAATAGGCAATGCGATGATAATCGGGCTGACAGGAACATATGCTGCCGGGAAGGGCACCGTTGCCGAATACCTTATTGGCAAGGGTTTCCAGTACTACTCGCTTTCTGACGAACTTAGGCTTTTGCTGAGGGAGAAGGGCATCATGCCAACAAGGGACAATCTCATCAAGGCGGGCAACGAGCTGAGGAGGAAGTACGGCCCAGGCTTCCTTGCAGAGCTAGTCCTTAAGCGCGTAAAGGGCGCCCCAAGCATTGCCAGCGCAGTTGTAGACAGCATTCGCAACACGGGCGAGATTTCCGCCCTCCGCGAATTGAAGGGCTTTTACCTTGTTGCTGTTGACGCCCCGGTTGACATCAGGTATGAAAGGGCGAGGAAGCGCGGCACTGAGCGCGACCCGAAATCGTTCAGCGAGTTCCTTGTCCAGGAGAAAAGGGAGATGGCTGGGAAGAATACGGAGCAGCAGCTCGCAGCGTGCATTAAGTCAGCTGATTTCGCCATAAGCAACGACTCTGACTACAAGAAGCTTTATAAGGAGATTGAGAAGACGCTCGAGCAGATAAAAGCTAAAGTTGCGGCAACAGCTGCC
The DNA here is from genome assembly GCA_964491245.1 of uncultured Methanosarcinales archaeon. Classification (GTDB taxonomy): domain Archaea; phylum Nanobdellota; class Nanobdellia; order Woesearchaeales; family UBA10216; genus UBA10216. The sequence continues at coordinate 1,663 of CAZBFZ010000088.1, read as the reverse complement.
GCAGCGAAAAAGTGATGGGCGTTTCACATGTTGCTGAGTGACAAGAGCATAAAGGAAGCCATAGCAAATGGGAAGATAGTCATAAAGCCGTATTTTGAGGACTGCGTGCAGCCGTCAAGCATTGACATCCACCTTGACAACAAGTTTCTCCTGTTCAACAGGGCAAAGCACGGCGTAATTGACGTGAAGCAGAAGCAGGATGGGCTCATGACTCCGGTTGAGGTAAATGAAGGCGAGCCTTTCATTCTTCACCCTGGCGAGTTTGTTCTGGGCAGCACGCTTGAATCGCTGAAGCTGCCCAACGACGTTGCAGGAAGGATAGAGGGCAAAAGCTCACTCGGAAGGCTTGGTCTTCTGATTCACAGTACAGCCGGGTATGTGGATCCGGGCTGGGAAGGCAACCTCACTCTGGAGCTGAGCAACGTTTCCCCGCTGCCAATCACGCTTTACTACAAGATGAAGATTGGCCAGATTTCGTTCACGCAGATGACAACGCCAGTTGACAAGCCCTACGGCAGCAAAGGCCTGGGTAGCCATTACCAGGGCCAGAAAGTGCCGGTAGCCAGCAAGTTCTATGAGGAGTTTTGAAAAGGAGTAGCAAGAATTTACTTAAGCATCACGCTCTTCTTCCTGACCTTTTGCCACTTGTAGCTTCGCATCTTTGCCGAGGAGCCGAAGCCGCAGCTTGCGCACGTCCTTCCGCGAAGGGTGAGTGTTCGCTGCCCGCAGCGCCTGCAGAATATCATGTTCTTCTTCCCGCTTTTCTTGCCCATCGAATGAGTGCCTTTCATTGCAGGAAGTGAAAAATGGGCTAATTAAAAAGCTTTCTATGCGCTTGCTGGAATCGATCAAGGCCTTTTAGCTTGCGGTTCGGTCTTTATTCTCAGTAAATCGTTGTCAAACGTTAAAATCTCATCACACTCGCTCAACTGCGCTGTGATGACGTGCACTGTGTCAAATGCGTCTAGGCCGTATTTAGGCTGTTTCCTCACAGCCTCGTGAATAAGTGAGGAATCGGTCTTTATGAGAGTTACATCGCGCCTTAAGAGGTCTATAATCGCTTTATTGGCTAATTCAACACCCAGGATATGCATCAGGGCTTGCCAAGCCTCAACGACTGCAACAGGATTTGTCACTAAGCTGCCTTTGTCAAGCCTTTCCCTACACCTAACATTGTCAGGGTTATTAGTGTAAGCCTTAACGATAAGATTGGCATCAATGTACGAGGGCATGTGCTCTTACCTTCTTTTTAAGCTCGGACAGTTCTTTGTCAGAAACAGCCTTTGTTTTTTTATCTATAAGTTCGAACAGGTTTTCGCCTCTCGGCAGGGGAACTAGCAGTATTTGGCCGTTCTTGTCTTCAAGCTCAAGCCTTGAGCCAGGCTTTAGCGAATACTTTCTCCTAATCGATGCTGGCAAAGTCAATCCCCTCCCTTTATTGATTTCAATCAGAGCCATTTGAATTCATAATTCATAAATGCGAATTCATATTTAAATCTTTCGCTTTTTCACCACTCCGGCTTTACCAGATTTAATTCTTAATATCCTTTGCCCCGAAATTTCCGAAGAATTTACAGCAATTCTGCAAGAACTTCGAAGTTAGTCCAAATGTTTTCGGGATTTTGTTGAATTTCAGAAAAGTTTCCGGAAAAAGCGACGAAAG
>CAZBFZ010000087.1:1335-3868 GCA_964491245.1 uncultured Methanosarcinales archaeon | reverse complement strand
TAGTGCTGATTTGTTGATTTTTGTATACTGGAATATTTAAAGGTTTAGGTTTGGGAATTGGGAAAGGTTAAACCTCACAGCCGCGCAAAGCTCAGGAGAGGGCCGCCCAGGAACGTGAACACGAGCAGGTTGAAGAGCGTGTTGACAACGACAAAGTAAACAACCTTGGGAACAGCCTCTATGCCGCCAGAGACAACGTAAATGAAGTCAGAAACCACGTGGAATATGACCAAAGCAGCCATGCCCGCCATGACAACGCCCAAGCCAAAGTTCACTATAAGCAGCTGTGCAACCCCCCCGGCTATGCCGCGGGAAACCGCGTAAAAAAGCGTGTTCACATCAACCCCAGAGCTGATGATTTCCGAGGCGATTGTGGTGAAAATACCGAACAAGGCGCCAACAAGCGGGCCGTAAGCCGCTCCCGTGACCACAGTGCCAAGCGTGACAAGCTCAACGGCAGAAGGCATCCTTATGGTGCGCTTGTAAATGGTAGAGTAGGAAGCCGCAAACGCCAGCACAGCAACAAGGATGATGTCTTTCAGGTTCCTGCCGAAGAGCGCGATTACGGCAATAACTGCAAGCATGAGAAAGACCGCTTTGGGGCTAAGCGCCTGCCTGAAGTTCCTTACAAGCTCCACGCCCTGCCTCGCCAGCACGGAAGCGTAAGCGTTCACATGCCTGTTTTCCTTTCGGAAGAAGCTGTTGGGCTTCGGCTTCTCTGTTGCAACCGGGGCTGCCTTAGGAGGCGGAATAGTGTCCATACGTGTCAGAAAACACGGCTGCGCGGCTGATTATTTAAAAGTTTTCACAACAGCAGGGAATTACTTCACCTTGAAGTTCTCAATGGTCGCCCTCAGAAAGTCCGCCTTGCTGTCAATGCTGAGGAGGAGGTCGTAATCGTAAATTGTTGAGTTGACATGAGTCTTGAGCGTGGCAGAGGCAAGGCCGGTGCCAGACTGCAGCAGCTCGCTGTAGCCTGTGCCGTTGGTTGAGCTGGCATTCTGGTTAATGAAGAAAGTGAACGTGCCTGTAGTGCTCGAGCCGGTGTCCTTGAAGGTTATGTAGTTTACCAGGGCAGACGTGTTGACGGTTGTCTGGTTGGACTGGCTGCCGAACTTGGTGAAGTTGACAAGAATCTTCGAGTTCTGGATGATGAACGAGCTGGGGTGCTCGGCTGCGGAGACGTCAACGTCCGAAGCTATGACGAGGTTGCCAAGCTCAACCCTGGTCTTCGGCTCGATAATCTTCGAGGTTGTCTCAATCTTCCACCTCAGCTTGTTGTCCTCAACCCTTACAGTGCCCTCTGAGACCTCAAGCGGCACAACCCGCTGCGAGCCCTGCCCCTCCTTTGCCACTTCCTGAATCTGCTGGTCAATGGATGTAAATGTGTTCCGGGCCCTGTTAACATCGCTCCTTTCCTGAAGCTTGTTGATAAGCGGAATGCCCGCTTCTATAACTATAGTCAGCACAACCACCCCTACCAAAACGTAGATTACAGCGGAAACCCAGATTGCGCCTTTCTTACTCTGGTTATGTAGCATTTTGTCCAATTCCCAAAAAACTGCAGCTGCCACTGCTGCTGCTCAGCGGTAGGCGCATATTCCCTCAACGCTGCACCTTGCCGGGAACACCTCGCAGTTGTCAGGGTAAACGCTGAAGTTGTCCTCCACCATTACGGGAACTCTCACGGCCATTGAAGAGCCCACAGGTACGCTAATCTGGAAGGCCTGCTTTTTCTTGTCAGCGCCAATGACGGTCAGGTTGTGCACTTCCTCGGTGCTTGACTGCTCGTTCCTGAATTCAAACTGCAGCTCATCACCGGTTGCGGTGATGCCTTTGACGGTGTAAAGGAAGCCGACACAGTGCACGCTCGAGAAGCCACCCCTGTTGCTGCTGTCCCTGTTGACCTTGACTATGTTAACAGCCTGGCTTATGATAAACATCAGCAGCATCAGGCCAACCACCAGGAAGATAATCCCGATTACCTTCTTGCCAGAAAGCGCGCCTTTCCTGCCGTTGAACATTTTCATGCCGTGCAGTTCCTGATTTCCGAAGCGCTCTTCTCAAGCGCGCTCCCGCCACATGGCGTCACTATGCCCCCTATCAGCACCTTCGGCACAACCCTCACCTTCTTGACATTGCCGTAGCTGGTGTACGAGTAGCTCAGGTTCAGGAACGTGGAAAGGCCGACGGGTATTGTCGAGTTGATGGAGTCGTTGTTGTATATGTTGTTCGCGCCCTGGACCGAAACGCTCAGCCCCTTGATGTCGTTCGTCTCGTCAAGGTTGTCAAGCCGCATCTCAACATAGCCTGCAGCCCCGCTTCCCCCATAGCAAATCTGGTCGGTGTTGTCTATGACAGAAACCTTCAGGTTAACCTTGAGGCTGCAGCCAATCTTCGTCTGCGTGGTCTTTTCAGCCTCATTTGTCTGGGTTTGCACAAAGCCCCTTCCCCAGTTCATGACAACAGCGCCAAGCGCAACAGTAAAAGCAATCAGAAGCACGGTAGCTATGAGGGGAGAAACGCCCCGCTT
>CAZBFZ010000087.1:0-1235 GCA_964491245.1 uncultured Methanosarcinales archaeon | reverse complement strand
TCACCCCCGAACAAAAACCCTTGTCGTTAGCTTGTCTGACGCCCTGAACAGCGCCTTGAGCTGAATATCACCGCCTGAAAAGCCGAAATCATAGCTTATGCCCGAAACCAGGAGCGTGGCGTTGCCTGCCGATACTGACCTTTCCGAATTCGGCGAGACAAGGAAGCTGGCTCCTCCTGCGGTAACGTTGAGGTTGGCAGCAAGCCTGTTGCCGATTGTAAGGGCATCCTTCTGCTTCAGCAGGTAGGCAAGCCCGAAGCTGGGCTCGGCTGACTTGGCAAAGGCAACATAGTCATCAGTAAAAGACTTAAACCTTGCTGTTACGTTCAGGTCCTCGTACACTGCGTTGTTAATCACATTTGCCCCCTCATCAATGTAGCCCTCGTGCAGCACCTGGAAAGCGTCCTTCTGCTTCCTTATGGGAACGTCCTGCCTCGCCAGCTGAAAAGCGTAAGAAATCAGCAGCAAAGCTATGAGTATGTAAAACTGGCCTTTCTTGCTCTTCAATAACCTAATCATTTTCCACACCAAAATTCATAACAAACCCAAAACCCCTTTCTCATTTGACAAACTCAACTTTATCAATATCGCTGAACTTCTCATCTCCCGTGAGGAACTTTGCGCCGTTTTCCATTGCGATAAAGTAGCCGATACAGTCAATGTACGAAAGCTTCCTGCTCTTGTACCTGAACTTAAGGAAAACGGCGCTTAAAAGCGCATTGTCGCTTGCATCAACGTGGTGCTTGGCCATGTTTGAAAAGACAAGGGCAATTTCCTCGTTCCGGTGGTCTGTCCTTTTCAGGTAATATGCGAGTTCTGTAATGTTCAGCTTATTGGTGATGAGCTTCGCCCCTTTAACGAGGTCAAGATACCTGGGATTTGTTTTCCCAAGCTCTATGAGGGCGTACGTGTCAAGGTAGTAACTAGCCATCTAGCCATCATCCTCGCCCTCGTCTATAATCTTCATAATCTCCTGTGTTGGCGTTTTTACCCCTTTCAGCTTACCAAACCACCAGCTTAAGTCGTCAACCCGCTCAATTTTCACGCGAACAGAGTCGTTTGGGCCTATTCTTTCGCTTTGCACCACTTCTTTCGGCACTATAACTGCCAAAGAGCCGCCTATTTTCTTTGTGCTGGTTACAATCTCCATTCGCATCACCTGTGACTCGCGATTGCCTGATAGTTTAATATTTTAATATAACCTAATAATTTAACTTATATATAAAACTTTTGAT
>CAZBFZ010000086.1:0-3886 GCA_964491245.1 uncultured Methanosarcinales archaeon | reverse complement strand
GAGCTCCAGGATGATTATCACCGCATTATTATCGAAGAAATTAATGCCCTCCCTCCGGAAAAGCGGCCAAAAGGACTTGTGGTTGGCGGGTATGGTCCAGGTTCGTTGCATCCGGCGCTTACGGAAGAATCAAAGGGAGTCATAAACAATTTCTTCATGAGATAGCAGAGTATCGTTTTAGAGACGAGAACTCCTACTATGCCGATAGGTTTTTATATAAAATATCTCTTTTGTGCTGAAATGATAAAAAGTGGGATTTTATCGCCTGTTTCATTCTTATTAGGAATACCTATTTAAATAAGCGAGGCGTACGCTTTCTTAGATGAGGGAGCTTTTGATAGTTGGGGTGGACCCGGGCACGACTGCCGGGTATGCGGTGCTGGATACTGCCGGGAAGGTTCTTAGGACGAGGTCTTCAAAGCAGCTTGAGCTGAACACCATAGTTGAAGAGGTTGTTAGCTTTGGAAGCGTCCTTGCCATAGGCACTGACAAGCAGAAATGCCCGCAGCTCATTGAAAAAATAGCAGCCATGACCGGGGCAAGGGTAATAACGCCCAGCTACGACCTGCCGGTGGCTGAGAAAGACGGCATGGCGCAGGGCTTCACAGGAAGCCAGCACGAGAAAGATGCCCTGGCAGCGGCCATGTACGCCCACAAGGAGCTTGAGCCCTTAATGCAGCGAATAGGGAAAGTCCTGCAGCAGGAAGGCAAGCCAGAATTTTTCAGAGAAGTCACGAAGACTGTCGTGATGACGGGCAAAAACATCAGGGATGCATTGCGAATGGCGCAGGAAGAAGAGAAGCCCGCTGAAGAAAAAACCGAAGCTGTGGCAGCAACAGCTGAAAAGGCCTATGCGGCGCAAAAAAGCGAAACCACCGAAGCGAAGCAGCTAAAGAGGGCGGAGAAGGAGAACGAGATACTCAGGAATTACGCAAGCAAGCTGCTTGGAAGGATAAAAGCGATGAGGAAAGAGCAGCGAAGGCTTGCTAAAAGCGCCAGGCAGCACAGCAAAGCCGCAGCAGAGAAAAGGCATGCTGAAAGGGAGAGGAACGGCAGCGGGGCTGAGGCAAGGCTGCGCAGCATCATAGGCGAGAAGGACAGGCAGGCAGCCGGGCTGAGAAGCGAATTGCGGCAGATGGAGAAAATACTGGCATCAGGGGATGCTACGGTAAAGAAGCTGAAAACACTTGGGCTTGAGGAGCTGCAGCAGAAAAGCAGAATGCTCGGGATTGGCGAGAACGACATTGTGCTTGTAGAAAACCCCGACAGCTTCAGTGAAAAGGCGCTTGAACACATGCGCGAGAGAAGCATAACGATACTGACGAGGAAAAGAATAAGCCCTGCCGTCGCAAGGGTACTCCACGATGCTGAACTGACAACAATGCCTGCAGAGGGCATAATCATTATGGAGGCGGAAAATTTCGCGGCTGCAGACAGGCAAAGGCTTGCCGAGATGAGGAAGATGAGTGCAGGCACGAAGTTATTCGGGATTATAGAGGGCTACAAGGAAGAAAGAAAAATGAAGCTGATTGAAAATGATTAACGATGAACTCAAGAAAGCGCTTCTTTCCAACGGCTGCTTTGACGAGATAATAGGGCAGGAAGAAGCGAAAGGCCAGCTGAAATCAGCACTGCTCGCAGAAAGGCACGTTATAATAATAGGACCGCCAGGCATAGGAAAGACAACGCTCGCGAAGAACGTGGCAAAGCTGCTGCCCGAAATCACAGTAAACGGCTGCGGGTTCAACTGCTTGCCAAGCGAGCCAGTATGCCCGGCCTGCAAGGAAATGGAAAAAGGCAAGGTCGGAAAGAAGAAAAGCAAAGGCCCACAGAGGTTCATAAGGCTGCAGGGCTCGCCTGACCTGACAGCAGAGGACCTTCTTGGCGACATAGACCCAATCAAGGCGCTAAAGTTCGGCCCAACATCGCTCGAGGCATTCACTCCAGGCAAGATATTCCGAGCCAACAATGGAGTTCTGTTCTTTGACGAGCTCAACCGCTGCCCGCAGCGGCTGCAAAACGCCCTTCTGCAGGTGCTCGAGGAGAAAAAAGTCACACTGGGAAGCTACACGGTTGAGTTCGACACCGACTTCATCTTCATCGGCACTCTCAATCCACAGGACACAAGCACGGAAAAGCTTTCTGACGTTTTTCTCGACAGGTTTGACCTTGTTTACATGACCTACCCCGAGAGCCACGTGATTGAAAAGCAGATAGTGGCTGCAAAGGGCAAAAAAACAGGGACTGTTGAGTTCCCACAGCAGCTGCTGGACTTCACCATAAGCTTCGTAAGACAGCTGAGGGAGAACAAGAAGCTTGAGAAGCTGCCAAGCGTGCGGGCAAGCATCGGGCTGTACGAAAGGGCCCAGTCAAACGCGCTCATAAGAAGGCACAGGACTGTAGAGGAGGGAGACATAAAGGACGCAATAATATCAGTGCTGGCCCACAGGATAGGGCTCAAGCCATCCGCGAAGTATGTCCTCGGGCCTGAGGAGTTCATCAGGGAAGAGCTCGAGGACTTCGTGCTGCAGGAACAGCACAACACGGGTGATGGCCGGTAGCTCAAAGCCAACTGAATTCTCAGTAATAGACGAGCTGTCCGGAAAGCTTAAGTCAGACCCTGAAGAAAAAAGGCTGATGAAGACCATCCTCGAGGACGACAAGGAGGCAACTGACGACGCCCGCCTCATACTGGAAGCCATAAACCAGGGCCTTGGCGCACTAACGCCAGAACTTATGTTTGAGCAGCTGGTCAAGAACTTCAAGCTCACAAAGCAGCTCGTAGGCGAAACAATAATCAGGGCGCTCACAGGGTATGAGCCTGAGCAGGTTGAGCGAAACCTAAACATACCCGAATTCGCTCAGGAAATAAAGCAGAGGATAAGGCAGAAGCTGCAGCAGCTCCGCAAGGAAAAGCTGGTAGATGCCGAATACAACCTCACGGAAAAAGCCATGAAGCTCGCAGCGCTCCTGCTCTACACCGAGGAGCTTGACAGCCTAAAGGCAAAGGGCTATGGCGAAAAGGACAGGAAAAGGGCAACCAGCTACGGCGAAGCCGAAGCCACAAAGCCGTACAGCCGAGAGAGGTACAGGGACATCGCTTTGCGAGGCACGATAAAGAAGGCGGTGAAAAGGCAGCACGCGGCCATTGAAAAGCGCGATCTGGAAAGCTTTGAGCGCGAGTCAAGAGGCAAAAACACGATAATCTACGCCCTTGACGCCTCAGGCAGCATGAAAGGCAAAAAGCTGGAACAGTGCAAAAAAGCAGGCATAGCGCTGGCCTACAAGGCAATTGAGGGAAACGACCTTGTCGGCGTAGTTGTCTTTGGGAAGCAGGTAAGGGCGGAAGTGAATCCCACAAGGGACTTCCACCTCCTGATGCAGGAGATAACAAGGATAAGGGCGCTTGAGCAGACAGACATAGCATCTACCATCAGGAAGGCGGCAGAGATGTTTGAGGGAACAGGAGATGGCTCAAAAAAGCATCTCATACTCATCACGGACATACTGCCCACAGCGGGAAACGAGCCTGAGAAAAGCACTTTGGAAGCCATCTCAGAAATAGCAGCTGATGGAGTGACTGTTTCAGTCATAGGCATCAGCCCTGACGAGGAAGGGCAAAAGCTTGCGGAGAAGATTGTAGAGATAGGAAAAGGAAGGTTCCTCGTTGCGAAAAACATTGGCGACGTGGACGTGCTGGTTCTTGAGGATTATTACGCAACGATTGCATAAAGGAGTCCGGCCAGCTACAAACCATTTCTAATTTTAGCCGGTTTTTTATTGAGTTTAATCCTTGTTATATTCCCCGTTAGGGCTGAATTTTAGTGCAACGTTCCGTAGCGAAGCGGAGGAAAAATTCAAAGTTCAGAAAAAGCCCCGAAAGGTT
>CAZBFZ010000085.1:0-3928 GCA_964491245.1 uncultured Methanosarcinales archaeon | reverse complement strand
GTGTGTTCTGCGGCAACATGCTGTTTTTTTGCTCCGGCATGGCCCAAACCGACACCCGCAACTTCGGCTTGCGCAATAAAAAGCGTTTGTTGTATATCTTCAAGCGCCGCGGGAATACTTACAGCATCTTTCGCCGACTTTGCGCGTAACGCTTCGCTTCTCGCCCACCCCACAATGGAGTTCAGCATGTCCAACTCGCCCAACAGCGCAAACACCGGCGCATCCTTGGCAATCTCCTGCTCGCCAAGTCGTACCCGTCCGTCATCCCCGGCTCCTGTATAAAAAGGTGTTTTCATAAAAAGTAAATCCTAAACCCTAAACTCTAAATCCTAAACAAATCTCAAATACCAAACAATAAACAAAAACATAAGCAGAGTCTATCCCCATTGTATGCCAAAAACCACCCCAAAAACAGAAAAATGTTTTGGGGTTGACAAATTGATATATGGCATGGTATAATCTCTACAGAATCGTCGTGCGGAGAAGAGCTCCGCGGGCAGAGAAAAGCTCTGTCTTAGGCGACACTTTGAAAAGGGCGAAGAACGCCCGCCGGGGTGAAAAGCATCTCGGTCAAAGAAGGGAGTAGGGAGATGACTCAAAACTCGCGACTGTTGTTGAAAATTGTGTTGGGCTGTTTTTCAACCTTCGTGTTCTCTGGTTTCGTGGCCTTCTTATTTCTGGGTACGAACCCGAAGAATCACCCCCACTTGTTCCCCTCGGTACTGCTGATGAGCATAGTGGCAAGCATCCTCTCCATGCTTTTCAGCGTTATCCAAATCCTGGAGTATCTCCACGAAAAGGAGATTGCACGCCAACAGGCAAAGGAGAAGAGGGCTGTTTCAGAATTCGCACAAGCTTTTGGGGTTTTTCCATTCCCCACGACCATTGATGTCTCCGCCAAGAAGTGGGAGGGGCATGTACAAGACCGTGTGGATGCAATGCTGGACAAATTGGGGGCGGCGGTCAAAGATGCGTCTGACGAGCTGGGCCGACTGCAATGCAACCCGGAATTTATCCGTCACATGGCCGATGCGCATGGCCTCTGGCACGACACCGCCGAAAAAGAACTCAAAGATAAAAAAGAATGTGTTGCGAGCGCTCTAAAGTCCTTTTGGCCGAAACACGGCATCGCCCGGCAATTCGGCTTTGAGGCGTTTGGGTCTGTTGGGGAGCATGCTGAGCGTTACAGGAAAAAAGGAAACTGTTAAGAGCGCTCTGCTGCCCCACCCCTCCAAGAACCCGCCGCCCGCGGAGCACCTTGCTCCCGCGGGCGGTTTTCATTTTCTGTTGAAGTCTGGCTTCAACAGTTCAGATGACTACTCCTCCGTTACCGACACCGCGTCTTTGATGATTTCCAGATTGCAGCTTTTATGCTTGCGGCACCACGCCTCACAGCGCTCCGCCTGCTCGCGCAGGCGGTAGTATAAACCGCACTCCTCGCATTGAAAAAGCCCATTTTTCTCTTTCACCATACATTTTTTATCAATCAACACTGGGTGTTGATTTTATCTGACCGCTGCGCCTGCCGGAACTTCGCGCTCCGGTGTGAGTAGTACCGGGCCATCTGTGCCGTCCGCACAAAGGAGCATCCCCTGGCTTTCAATCCCCTTCAATACTTTTGGTTCAAGGTTCGCCACTACCACGACTTGTTTCCCCAAAAGCTCCTTTGGCGCATATCTGTCGCGAATTCCCGCCTGCGTGGCCGAAACCACTCCGGCGTGGCGAATTCCCGCCTGCGTGGCCGAAACCACTCCGGCGTGGCGAAGGCCCGCGACAAGCTGGCGCTTCTCCTCCCCAATATCAACCTCAATCCGCAAGAGTCTGTCCGCGCCCTCCACAACTTCTGCCGCCGTAATACGCCCCACACGCAAATCCAGTTGTGAAAATACATCAAAAGAAATTGTTGGTTTTTGTGTTTCCATAAAATTAAGGAGCTTGCGTAGCAAGCGACTATAATTTTTGAGAACCTGCCAAAAGTTTTGTAAGGAGAGTCAATCATCTCTATCCAAAGCCGCAGGCGTATGTGCACGACAACCTTTCATATTCCACGGAACATCCGTAAAACTGTCGGCAGGTCCATAATTCTATTGTAACACTCTCCCCACCCGTGTTGAAGTGTTGAGGTCAGGCTTTAATTGGTTCAATCTGGTTACAGTTTTCCGTTTTTTATTTGTTCGCGGAGCTTCGCGACATACGCATTAAAAAACCAAAGGTTGTGCATGGTAAGGAGCGCTAAACCGGTAATCTCGTGCGCACGAATCAGATGCGCGACGTATGCGCGTGAATATGACCCGCACACGGCACAGGCGCATGACAAGTCAAGCGGTTTTTTGTCCGCCAATAATGTCCGCTTGTGCATATCCAACCGGCCGCGCGAAGTAAACGCGGTGCCGTGGCGCGCGTAGTGCGTCGGAACAATGCAGTCAAATGTATCAACTCCTTCTTTAATAATTTTGGGGATGTCCTCCGGATACCCGATGCCTAAAAGATGGCGGGGTTTCTCTTTCGGCAATTCGGCAACCACCCATCGGAGCATCCGTACCATGGTGCGCTTGTCGTTCCCGAACTCGCCGCCGATACCAAAACCGTCAAACGGCAGCGCGGCAATATATTTCGCGCTCGCAATGCGCAAATCTTTAAATCTTCCGCCCTGCACAATACCAAAAAGCGCCTGGTTGTTGTTCTTTTTTACGCGCAGGCACTCACCTGCCCAGCGGTGTGTGCGCACCAGCGATTTTTTCGTGTATGATTTGTCGGCAAGCGGAGAGGTACACTCGTCAAACGCAAACACGATATCCGCGCCCAATGCCTCCTGAATACGCATGGATTCTTTCGGGCCGAGAAACAATCGCTCCCCGTCAATATGTGAACGAAACCACACACCATCTTCGGTAATGCGCACGTTTTTTGGCTGTTCTGCCTGCGCGCGGGCATTTTGCACATGCGTCCGCGCAATCTTCCCCACGCCGTGGTCTTTCCCGAACCCCAAGCTGAACACCTGAAACCCGCCCGAATCTGTCATGAGCGGCCGTTGCCAATGCATAAATTCATGCAGACCGCCTTCGCCGCGCCGTAGCGAGTTTCGACCACGCGAAGGCGGGCTTGCTTTTTTCACAACATTCTCCCCCGGACGCAGATGCAAGTGGTACGTGTTTGCGATAAGTATGTGCGTGCCGGTTTCCAGCACTTGTTCACTGGTTAATGTTTTGACTACCGCCTGTGTCGCAACCGGAACAAGACAGGGTGTTTCCACCGCGCCATGCGGCGTTTCAAGCACCCCAACCCGCGCACGGGATGTTTTTGATTTTTTAAGAATAGTGAAATATATAGGCATCATTCACCAATACTTGCATACTTGACGCCATAGGCACAATACATAATATAAAGGAAAAGGGTTCGGCTCTTTTTCTCAATCATCAAAACCCGGAGGGGAAGAATAATGACACAGAAAGCGCCGTGTTTCGTACTTGACCCTGAATTGAAGTTGCCGTCGGATCTTCTTGGAAGCAGCGGTTTTCCGTTTTTTGTCAACGGAATTTACTATGCCGCGCAAAGAATAGTAAAGGAAATCGGCAGGCCTATTACCGTATTGTTTACGATGCGGAGGATTAAACTTGAAGAACGCAGCTGGCGCCTTCCCGCAGCGCAATTTGATATCAGCCCCATGCGCTTGAGGACAGTCATAGCGTTTTACTGTATTGATGACACGGCCTTACGACTGGAAGCTGAGCTTGTGCAAGAAGTTGTACGGGTTGATGACACAACGCAAATCTGGAGCCTCCTACTGGTCCCGTTCCTGGAAAAACTCCTTGAACAAAATAGGAAAGGCCCGCATCAATCATTCCTGGTTCGAGACTTGAGGAGACTGCCCGCCGCTATTTAGATTTAGTTTCCCCGTTGGTTAGAGAGAGCGTAACGCGCCGTCAAT
>CAZBFZ010000084.1:2217-3969 GCA_964491245.1 uncultured Methanosarcinales archaeon | reverse complement strand
CCAAGAACTCGTTGATTGTTTCCACAATCTTGTTGACCGCGTCGTTTGTGAGGCTGACTGCCGAGCCCAGCATTACCAGCTTGAGCTCGTTTGCCGTCTTTGGCAACAGGTCGACTATCTTGCAGATGTGCTCGTCCTTGAGCCTGTTTATCGCCAGCTTGCTTATGGCAGCGTGAAGCTCCTTTCCCTGTTGAGGGGTTATTTCGGCAAACGCGTTGAGGTAGTCCTCCATCCTTGTTATCCTGATGCTGGGTTCCTTGTCGCGCTGCTTTATCTTCCCAACCTCTTCCTTGAGCTCTGCGAGCGTGATTGGCGACTGGCTTATCGTTTTTGGCTCCATTTTTGTTCACTGCCGGATTTGCTTAGCGACGTATGCCTTTTTCAGGTGCACAGGCCCCACTATGAGCGTTTTTGCTTTTCCGCCATCGCGGATTTGCACCTTGTAGCATTCTCCCTGGGTTCCCACTACTTTGCCTATCCTGCCGTGGAACCTTCTGAAGTATATCCCTTCCATGATTGAAGGCTGCGCGCTGAGAAGCACATTATCGCCTATGCCCAGCTTCCTTACAAAGCCGCTCACGGCAAGCTTTCCCTTCATCTTTTTTGAGACGCTGAACAGGTGCCTGGTCTTGCGCCTTGAACTCCCGACTCGCTTTACCATGCTGATTTTGAGAAAAGGTGGGCATTTAAAAAGCTATTGATTACCGCCTTCGCCCGCGCCTGACCGACCTGCCGGGCCGCTTCTTCCTCGGCCGATGCTGCCCCTTTTTGGCGAATCGCCTTGCAACTCGGCTGCTGCGGGAGGTTCTTCTAGGCTTAAACGACTTGCGCTTTGCCTTGCGCCTTGATTTTGCCGGCTTGCGAGCTTTGCTCGACTTGGGTTTCAGGCCCTTCTTCACGTTTGCCGTGAGCTCCTCAACGCGCTCGGATATTTTCCTGATTAGGGTTTCCCTTGTCTTGACCCTGGCTATTTCCCGAGCGAGATCCTTGTCCTTTATGACGTCCCTTATCCAGACCTCGAAATCGTTCTTGTCGCGGTTGACGTGGTACCTGAAGACGTCATCAGTTGCCTTTTGCAGGGCTTCGGAAACATCGGCAAGGCTCCTGAGGCTCTCGTTGGTGCACAGCCAGAAGCTTACATGAAAAGGCACCCTGGCAAGTATACCCTTGGCAACCGCTACCGGCACTTTCCGTTTCATTCCTTACCCTTCTTAGACGCAGCTAACGTTTCCCAAAAACTGTACCTCGGCGGTATATAAAATTTTCTGTTTCAACTCGCCAGTTACAACTCATATTTATAAGCTAATCCTGCTAGTGTCTGGTGAAGGATGAACCTCAGGCCATTCCTGGTTGTGGACTTCAAAGACATGTCCAACTGGATAGCCCTTGCAATAGCAGTCCCTCTTCTCATTTGGGGTATCCGGATGATTCTTCGCGCCATTTGAAAGCTGCACGCTGCATATGAAACTCTTGCAAAAACTATTTATATGCTCTTAAAGTTGCCAGACTTTGATTTACGATGGCTTCCGATACAACCGCAGCTGCAGCAGCCGCTAATCCTTTTCCCCGGACTTACGATTTCAAAAAGATAGAGGAAAGCGTCTCAAAGCTGTGGAAGGAGAAAGGCATTGTAGGGAAAGCTGTTTCTTACGACCCGAAAAAGCCTCTTTTCAGCTTCCTTGAGGGGCCTCCAACAGCGAACGCCCCTCCTGGCCTGCACCATGTTGAGATGCGCACAATCAAGGACCTTGT
>CAZBFZ010000084.1:0-2117 GCA_964491245.1 uncultured Methanosarcinales archaeon | reverse complement strand
GGGAATGTTGCTTTGGCTGTCAATCCTGAAGTTGTTTATGCTGTTGTTGAAGACGCTTCTTATCCGGGAAAGCAGTTTATTCTGGCAAGCGGCCTTGTTCCAAAATATTTCAGCAACCCGGTCATTGTGCAAAAGATGGCTGGAAGCGAGCTTGAGGGAAAGGGGTATGTTCCGCTGTTTGACTGCTTCGTGGACAAGCTTGACAAGCCAGCGTGGTTTGTCACTCTGGCTGATTTTGTAACAACAGATGAGGGAACTGGCATCGTGCACCAGGCTCCGGCGTTTGGCGAGGAGGACTACGACAACTGCAAGAAGCACAACCTGCCTTTCATCCAGCCGGTTGCTGAGGACGGCAAGTTCACGAAGGATGTTGAGGATTTTGCAGGATTATTCGTCAAGGACGCGGATTCACTGATAACCGAGCGCCTTGAGAAGGACGGCCTGCTGTTCAAAAAGGAAAACTACACTCACAGCTATCCGTTTTGCTGGCGGTGCTCAACCCCTCTCATCTACTATGCCCTAAAGTCGTGGTTCATAGCTGTCAGCAAATACAAGCAGCGGCTGCTTGAGCTTAACGAAAAAATCAGCTGGCATCCTGACCACATCAAGCATGGCAGGTTTGGCGACTGGCTCGCAAACGTCAAGGACTGGGCGCTGAGCAGGAACAAGTTCTGGGGAACTCCTCTGCCAATCTGGAAATGTGAGAAATGTGATGGCGAGGTTGCCATTGGCAGCGTTAAGGAGTTGAAAGAAAAAGCCGTTGATTTGCCTAAAAACGCTGAGGTTGACCTTCACAAGCCTTTCATTGACGGGGTGAAGCTGAAGTGCCCTGCCTGTAGCGGGGAAATGGCAAGGGTGCCGTACGTGGTTGACTGCTGGTATGATTCAGGGGCTGCCACTTTCGCCCAGTTTCACTACCCTTTTGCGAAAGGCAGTGAGGAAATGTTTGGCAAGAGCTTTCCTTACGATTTCATTGCTGAGGCAATTGACCAGACCAGGGGGTGGTTTTACACGCTTCACGTTCTGGGCACACTCCTTTTTGACGAGTTGGCTTACAAGAGCGTGGTCTGCGCAGGGCATGTTGTTGATGAGAACGGCGAGAAGATGAGCAAAAGCAAGGGCAACATTCTGAATCCGTGGGAGGTTTTTGACAAGGTTGGGGTTGACGCTGTCCGCTTGCAGTTCTGCAGCACCTCTCCCGAAGCTCCAAAGCGGTTCAGCTACGGCATCGTGAGTGAAGGCGTAATGCCCATGCTGACAGTGCTGTGGAACAGCTGCTATTTTGCGTCAGAGGCTTTGGCAAAGAAGCCAGCAGCGAAGGACTCGCCGCTGAAAATTGAAGACAAGTGGATAATTTCCCGAACAAACTCCGTTGTGGCTGCTGTTGACGATGCGCTTGGCAGGCACGAATACCACGTTTGCATGCAGGAGCTGAAGTCGTTCGTGACGGACGACTTCTCAAGGTGGTACATCCGGCTGATTAGGGACAGGGCCGGAATGCCTGACGATGCGCTCCAGTACGCGTTCAGTTATGTTATTTCAAGAATTGCCAGGTTGCTGGCGCCGTTTGCGCCTTACGTGAGCGAGGAGATTTACCAGCTCCTCGTCAGGGAGGGGGAAGCAAGCGTCCATCTCGCGGAGTGGCCCAAGGCAGAAGCAGTGGATTCCGGGCTTGAGTCCCAGATGGCAGCCGCCAGGGGAATTATCGAGGCGGTTTTATCCGCAAGGGACAGGATGCAGCGCGGCCTCCGCTGGCCTGTGAAAAAGGCTTATGTTGTCACAAAGGACGAGAAAACGAAGCAGGCAGTGAGGAACCTCGCTGAAATAATCAAGAAGCAGGGCAACGTTAAGGAGCTTGCACTTTCTGACGAGTTCAAGGAAGCCAAGCTCATTGTGAAAGCCGATTACAGCATGCTTGCGCCTACGTTCGGCAGCCTCACCCCCAAGATAATCGCCAGCATCGCGATGCACGGCTCCTCAGCCATACTCTCGCACATTGAAAAGGACGGCAGCTTCAGGCTCGAGGTCGACGGGCAGATGATTTCCATCACGAAGGAGCACCTCATAACTGAAAAGGAAATTCCCAGCAACTACGTTCACGTCCAGTCCCAATTCGG
>CAZBFZ010000083.1:0-3987 GCA_964491245.1 uncultured Methanosarcinales archaeon | reverse complement strand
GGAGGCTGCAAGTATGGCATCTGAATCAGAGGCTTTTCATAATAATGGAAATTCAGGTCACGAAAGTTTCTTGCTTGGGCAAGCTCATCTTCGCGATGCCGTAAGTGCCAGGCAGGCCGGTTCCAGTCCTTTTGATGTTGCGTTGGAGCTCTTATCGGCCAGGGTAAAAACAGAGGAAGCCCTGGGACAGGGATATGTCAATCTTGAGTCGTTGGTGCAGATGGCTGACGTTTACGTTCAGCAGCTGTTAAACTTTTATAATGGCCAGCAAAGAATGCCTGACTCTAAAGACCTTTACGAAAAGATAGTTCATTATTTTGAACAAGCAGTTGAAATAGGTGTAGAAGAAGTCAGGGGCACGGTTAGTGCTAAAAAAAGCCCTGTAGCAGTTACTCCAACAATCAGCTACCTCATAACAGTAGCTGCGCATCTCATCTCAGGCGATCTTTATAAGATGTTTCCGCCACAGTATTGTCAGAAATTTGCTGGCGCTTGCGCTAATCTTGGAGCTGCACTTGGAATGGCAGGCGTTCAGGATAAGCGTTTGGACAGCTTGTTATCGGTGACTGCTTGAATGAACTGTAAACTAATTTTCGTTGTCATGGACGGCCTTGCCGACAGGCCAATCGCAGAATTCGGCGGCAAAACCCCTCTTGAAGCAGCGCACACGCCTGCCCTCGACAGCCTTGCCTCCAAAGGCAGCGGCGGCATGCTGCGCGTCATTGAAGGCGTTGCTCCTGAGTCGGACGCTGCTGTCCTGGCAATCCTTGGCTATGACCCTCGCAAATACTACACGGGCAGAGGACCACTTGAGGCAGTTGGCATTAGCGCAAAATTCGGGGAAGGGATGTTGGCATTGCGCTGCAACTTTGCAACAGCATCTGCCGGCCATGACCTTTTGGACAGGAGGGCAGGCCGCACACTGACCAGCAGGGAGGCGGCAGCGCTGGCGGCAGCCATCAATAAAAAAGTGAAATTAACAGGCGCGGCTTTCAGATTCTATGCCTCCGTTGCCCACAGGGGGGTTTTGGTCATCAGCAGCGGCAGCAGGAAATTATCGGCGAACATCACAAACACCGACCCTGCTTATGAGATTCGCAACGGCATTCCTCACGCTCTGAGCAGCTTTGAGAAGAAGGTGAAGACGGCAGTTCCGCTTGATAACGCATCAGCTTCTATTAGGGCTGCACGGCTGGTGAACGAGTTCACGGCAAAGGCGTTTGAGGCCTTGAAAAGCCATCCAGTCAATATCCGCCGCAGCAAAGGAGGGCTTCTTCCAGCGAATACGATAATTTGCAGGGACGCCGGCAACCGCTTGCCTCCATTATACAATATTTCAAAAAAGTATGGCAGGAAGTGGGCGCTTCTGGCTGACATGCCCCTTGAGATCGGCATTGGCGGGCTTGCGGGCATGGAAATCGTGAAACTGCCGCTTCCAAAATTCACGGCAGCGGATTTTAAAGTCCGCCTGAAAAAAACAGTTGCCGCGTTAAGGAAATTCGATTGCCTTTACATCCACATCAAGGGCCCTGACAATTTCGGGCATGATGGCGATTATCTTGGCAAAAAGAAGTGCATTGAGGAAGCTGACAAGCATTTCTTCTCTCCGCTGCTTCGGAAAATAGACCTTGCAAACACGGTTGTTGTCGTTACCGCCGACCACGCTACCCCTTGCGAGATGAAGGACCATTCGGATGACCCTGTGCCTTTCATCATCAGCGGGGGAAAGGTGAAGTCTGACTTTGTTGAGCGGTTTGGCGAAAGCTACTGCCGCAATGGGGGATTTGGCACGGTAAAAGGCAGCGATTTTATGGGCAGAGTGATGACAGAAACCTTTAAATAATTCCATCTTGCAGCTACCGTGACATGGCTGTTGCTCAGTCGTCATTGTACCTTCTCGCCTTTGCCGGCAGCATTGTCGCTCTCCTGTTCGCTCTTTTGTCGACAATGAAGGTTCTCAGGCAGGACTCAGGCAGCGAAGCAATGCGGCAGATTGCCTCAGCCATCAGGGAGGGCGCTGTCGCTTACCTTAACAGGCAGTATAAAACAATTGCAGTGATTACGATTATCCTTGCTGTTGTTATCGCTGTTGCCCTTAAATCCTACATACTCGCTGCAGCCTTCGTGCTTGGCGCTTTCCTTTCAGCCCTGGCAGGTTACATCGGCATGATGGTTTCTGTCAGGGCTAACGTTAGGACAGCGCAGGCAGCAACTCGCAGCCTGAAGGACGCGTTTGATGTTGCCTTTACAGGAGGGGCTGTTACCGGCTTTGCAGTTGCCGGCCTTGGCTTGCTTGGCGTTACAGTGCTATACCTGATACTTAAGGACCCTCACCTGCTTATCGGCTTCGGCTTCGGCGCAAGCCTCATCAGCCTGTTCGCAAGGGTTGGCGGCGGGATTTACACCAAGGGCGCTGATGTTGGCGCTGACCTTGTCGGCAAGGTTGAAAAGGGCATCCCCGAGGATGACCCCAGGAATCCGGCAGTGATTGCTGACAATGTTGGTGATAATGTTGGCGACTGCGCTGGAATGGCAGCTGACCTTTTCGAGTCGTACACCGTAACAATAATAGCTGCGATGCTTCTTGCGTGGACAGCCTTCGGCACAGCAGCAACGAATGAGCTTGTTCTTCCACTTATTTTAGGAGCAGTAGCAATTACAGCCTCTGTTGTGGGAAGCTTTTTCGTCAAAACATCGGTTGCCAGAGGCATATGGCCTGCCCTCAACAGGGGCATACTCATCAGCGCTGCGCTGTCGGCAGCTGGCTTTTTCGTTGCCAATAAGTTTATGTTCAGCGATTACAAATACTTTATCGCCTCTGTAATCGGCTTAGCAGTCACAGTCATTATTGGCTACGTGACAGAGTATTATACCTCCACCAGCCGAAAGCCAGTCCGGCAGATTGCCAACTCTGCCAGCACAGGCTCTGCCACGGTAATAATCACGGGCGTTGCCAAAGGGATGGAGAGCACCCTTGTTCCGGTCCTTGCCATAGTTGTGGGTGCGTTCCTCGCATTCACTTTTGGAGGCGGATTTTACGGCGTTGCAATCGCGGCAACTGCGATGCTTGCCATGACAGCCATCATAGTTGCGGTTGATGCTTACGGCCCCATAACCGATAACGCTGGCGGGATTGCTGAGATGAGCAAGATGCCGGAATCCGTAAGGAAAATAACCGACCCATTAGATGCTGTTGGCAACACGACAAAGGCCGTGACCAAGGGCTTTGCGATTGGCTCTGCCGGCCTTGCGGCATTGTCGCTGTTTGCCGCCTATGGCGACATTACCAAAACTGCT
This sequence comes from uncultured Methanosarcinales archaeon, assembly GCA_964491245.1. Classification (GTDB taxonomy): domain Archaea; phylum Nanobdellota; class Nanobdellia; order Woesearchaeales; family UBA10216; genus UBA10216. The sequence goes on along the minus strand of CAZBFZ010000083.1, from coordinate 690 downwards.
GTCATCAACATTTTTGATGCGAAGGTTGTCGTCGGCCTCTTCGTGGGGGGGCTGCTGCCTTTCCTGTTCTCGTCTTTGACTATGAGGGCAGTGAGCAACGCCGCCATGGGAATGGTTGCCGAGGTCCGGCGGCAGTTTAAGGAAATTCCTGGCCTCATGAAAGGCAAGGCCAAGCCGGACTATGCGAGGTGCGTTGACATAAGCACAAAAGCAGCTATGAAGGAGCTCATGCTTCCAGGCATAATAGCAGTTGCCGCTCCTCTCGCCATTGGATTCCTGCTTGGTCCTGAAGCCCTTGGCGGCCTGCTCGCTGGCGCGATTGTCACTGGCCTGCTGCTCGCAATCACCATGACAACATCTGGCGCTGCCTGGGACAATGCGAAGAAGTACATTGAATCAGGCCAGCTCGGTGGCAAAGGAAGTGATGCTCACAAGGCAGCAGTCGTTGGCGACACAGTTGGCGACCCCTTCAAGGACACCTCAGGGCCAGCACTTAACCCGTTGATAAAGGTGCTTAACATGATTGCGCTGCTGGCTGCAGGGTTGATTGTGAGCTATCATTTGTTTTAGGCCAGAGCCTCTCAGAATGGAAAGATTTATAAACAAGTGGAAGTATATCTTTCCACATGGAAGTGAAATTAACCATATTGAAGCCGTTCTTTGAAGATCCAAACAGGAAGTTTAGCATTA